>NZ_JAJSYW010000027.1:0-43344 GCF_036815005.1 Streptomyces sp. IBSBF 2435
ACCCGACGACGACGCCGCCCCCACCGCCCGCGCCGACCGTCTACCAGGTCAATTCGCTCGGCATCACCGGCGTCGGCGACCCGACGCGGCCCACCATCCAGCCGCCCCGCTCCGGGCGCGGCTGGTGGTGGAGCCGCTGGGGCCTGAAGATCGGCGGCACGGCGTACGCGCACGGCATCAGTGTGCGCGCGCCCTCGGCGGTGGCCATCGACCTCAACCGGGCCTGCGTCTCCTTCGACGCCGACGCCGGAGTGGACGACCTGACCCGGATCCTGCGCACCGCCGTGCGCTTCTCCGTCTACGGCGACGGCACCCGCCTGTGGTCCTCGGGCGTGATCCGCGACGGCGACCCCGCCGTGCCGGTACACGTGCGCCTGGCCGGCCACAAGACCGTACGGCTGGTCGTCACCGCAGAGGCCGGGCGGGGACAGCTCGGCGTCACGGGTCTGGCGGACTGGGCGGACGCGGTGATCAGCTGCGCGTAGCGGACGGCGCAGCGGCCGTGCCGGGTCAGATGCCCGCGGCCCCGCCGTCCGTCGCGGGCACCTCGCACACACCGTCGGCGCACGCGCCGGCCTCGGCGCCGGCGCTGTCCGCCGCGGCCGCGGTGTCCTTGGCGACCTGTTCGAGGACCCGCAGGAAGGTCGAGGTCTCCTGGCCGCCCTGAACCGCCCACTGGCCCTCGAAGACGAAGGTCGGCACCGCGGTGATCCCGAGCTGCCGGGCCTCGTCGATCTCGTCCAGCACTTCGTCGTGCAGCTCGTCGCTGCTCAGGAAGGCCGCGACCGCGTCCCGGTCGAGGCCGACCGTGACGGCAGCGTCGGTCAGGTGCTCGTGGTCGCCGATGTCCATGCCCTCGCCGAAGTGCGCGGTCATCAGCCGGCCCTTGAGCCGGGTCTGCGCGGCGGGGCCGTATTCGTCCAGGGCGAAGCGCAGCAGGCGGTGGGCGAGCAGCGAGTTGTTCTCCAGGACCGTGTCGAAGTCGAAGTCGATGCCCTCCTCGGCCCCGAGCGCGGTGATCCGCTGGTCCATTGCCGCAGCCTGCGGCCCGTACTTCGCCGCCAGGACCTCGCGGTGCGGGCGCGCCTCGTAGGGGGCGGACGGGTCGAGTTGGAAGGGCCGGTAGACGACCTCGACAGAGGAGCCCTTCGGGAAGGCCGCGAGCGCGCGCTCGAAACGGGTCTTTCCGACATAGCACCACGGGCAGGCGATATCGCTGTAGATCTCGACCTTCACGGCTCTTCTCACTTCCGGTGGGCTGCGGGGGCGGCGGGCACGAGACCCCGGCTCCAGTATTCCTTGAAGCCTCAATGACGTAAGACCCGGTCCCGGGCCGCTATTCCCGGTCGCCGCCGGCGCGTCTGTTGCCGCGGCCGGGAAGTCCGTCGCTTCCGCCGACCGGCCCGTACGTGTGGCCGGTGCGCCCCTTGCCGTCGCCAGGGCCGCGGCCGGGGTCGGGGTCGGCGCTGCCGCTCGCCAGCAGCGCGACCAGTGCCGCGGCCCGTTCCCTGGCCAGGCCCCCGCCACGCTCGCGGGCCGCCGCCAGTTCCGCCGCGGACAGTGCCGAGGCCGCCTGGGCGGTCACCGCGTCGACCGCCTCCTGCTCGGGCACGCTGCGCGGCGCCGGTCCCCGTACGGCGTCCGCGACGGCGAGCAGTTCCACCGCGCCCATGACGTCGCCGAGCGCCGTCAGCGCCTCGGCCGCCACCTCGAACTGCGCGCCGACAACCTGCTCCGTGCAGTCCGCGGCCAGCGCCATCCGCAGCGCGTCGTCCGCCTTGGCCAGCGCCGACCGCGGATCGTCCTCGGCCAGCGCGATCCGCGCCGCCAGGCCCGCCAGCAGCACATGGAACATCGGCGGCGGGGTGCCGTCGGAGGCCCGCCCCGCCGCGAGGTCGCACATCTGCCGGGCCCGCGGCACCTCGCCGCGCCGGAGCAGCAGCGTGGCCTGGAGGTAGCGGACATAGGTGCGGGCGTCCCACACGGAGTAACGCTCCGCCTCCTCGTCGGCACGGGCCAGCATCCGTTCTGCGGTGTCGTCGTCGCCCTCCCGGTACGCGACCTCGCCGAGCCGCGCCAGCAGGAAGGCAGCCTCGGCGTACGCCCCCAGTTCCCGCCCGAGCCGGTGCGCCGCCTCCAGGTTCTGGCGCGCCGTCGCGTGGTCGCCGCGGGCCAGCGCGATCTCGCCGCGCGCGCTGTGCACCTGCGCGCGGAGCCAGCGGTCGGCGAGCCGGTCGGTGAGCATCTGCAGCTCGTCCTGGCTCTCCTCGGCTTCCTCAAGCCCGCCCGGCGAGTCCACCGCGACATGGGTACGGAACATCAGCGCCACCGCCAGCTCCCAGTCACCGCCGTGGGCGCGGCAATTGGCGACGACCGCGTCCGTTTGCAGGCGGATTCCCTGCTGCCCGCCGAGGAGGAACGCGGTGAACGGCCAGAGCATCCCGGGAAAACGCGCCGCCGGCGGCCCGCCCTCGCTGTACGCCTGTGCCAGTGCCGTCGCCGCCGCCCGTGACTCGGGCGATGAGAGCTGGTCCTCCGCCGCGTGGTCGCTCTTGACGAAGAACATCAGCATCCGGGCGTCGATCCGCGGCCAGTACAACGGGTCCGCCGGGTCCTCGGGCAGGTCGCCGCCCATCGCGACGACCTGCCCCAGCCAGCTGTCCGCCTCGTCGCGGTAATTGCGCAGCCACCAGAACCAGCCCATCGCCAGCACAAGGGCCAGGGCATCCGGCTCCTCGCCCGCCCCGATCGCGCGGTGCAGCGCCGCACGTACATTGTCCAGCTCCGCCTCCAGCACCTCCAGCCAGCGCATCTGGTCGGTGCCGCGCAGCTCAGGGTCGGCGGTGCGCGCCAGGTCGCGGTAATGGGCGGTGTGGCGGCGGGCGGCCCGGGCCAGTTCGCCGGGCTGCTCGGCGGCGCGCTCCGCGGCGTATTCGTGGATCGTCTCCAGCAGGCGATACCGCGCCCGGTGGCCGTCCGGCCCGTCCGGTGCCGCCCCGGGGGCCGCCATCAGGTCGGCGACCACCAGGGACTTGTCGACCAGCTGTGCGACCGTCTCCAGAGCGTCGGGGCCGCACACCGCCTCCGCCGCGGCCAGGGTGCAGCCGCCCGCGAAGACGCTCAGCGCGCACAACGTCGTACGCTCCGGCTCCGTCAGCAGGTCCCAGCTCCAGTCGACGACCGCCCGCAGCGTCTGCTGGCGCGGCAGCACCGTACGGCTGCCGCTGGTCAGCAGGCGGAAACGGTCGTCGAGACGGTCCGCGATCTGCCGCGGTGACAGCGCGCGCAGCCGGGCCGCGGCAAGCTCGATCGCCAGCGGCAGGCCGTCGAGCCGCCGGCAGATCTCCCGCACCGCCGCCGCGTCGGGGCCGTCGTCCCCGTAAGGCGCCGCGCCCGGCCTTACCGTGGCCGCCCGCTCAGCGAACAGCCGGTACGCATTCCGCGGCGGCAGCGGCTCGACCGGCCGCACCACCTCGCCCGGCACCCCCAGCGGCTCCCTGCTGGTGGCCAGCACCGTCACGCCGGGGCACGCGGCGAGCAGCTCTGCGGTCAGCACGGCCGCGCCGACGATCACGTGCTCGCAGTTGTCGAGCACCAGGAGCAGCCTGCGCCGCCCGCAGTGGTCGAGCAGCCGCGCCACGGGATCCTCCGCATATTGCTCGGCCCGCAGCGGACCCGGCGCTAGCACCTGCGCGTCACGGCGGCCCAGCGCGGTGAGCACGGCGTGCGGGATCGCGGCCGGGTCGTCCAGCGGGGCCAGTTCCGCGAGCCACACACCGTCGGGGAAGCCGCCGGCGGCCGCCTCCGCGGCCTCCTGGGCAAGCCGGGTCTTCCCCGACCCGCCCGGCCCGGTCAGCGTCACCAGGCGGGCCGCCGCGACGTCCTGGCGGATGTCCCGCAGCTCCGCCTCCCGGCCCACGAAGCTCGTCAGCCTGGCCCGCAGATTCCCGGCCGCAGGTGCCGGGGCGGCGGGTACGGACGGGCGCAGCAGGTCCGCGTGCAGCGCGCGCAGCTCGGGTCCCGGGTCGGCGCCCAGCGTCTCCGCCAGCACCGTCCTGGTCTCCTCGTATGCCGCCAGCGCGTCCGCGGTCCGGCCCGCCGCGCGGAGCGCCTTGATCAGCTGGGCCCTGAACGCCTCGTCCAGCGGGTGCGCCGCCACCGCCTCCCACACGGCGGGCAGTACGTCGGACGCCCTGCCGAGCGCGATTTCCGCGTCGATCCGCAGCCGTTGCGCCGTGCGGTGCAGCGCGTCCGTGCGGGCGGCGGCCGGCGCCCGGTCCGGCAGGTCCGCCAGCGCCGGGCCGCGCCACAGTGCCAGGGCTTGCGCCAGCACCCCCGCCGCCTTCTGCGGGTCGCCCCCGGTCAGCGCCGCACCGCCCTCGTCGACCAGGCGCTCGAACTCGTACATGTCCACGGCGTCACGAGCCGTTGTCAGGCGGTAGCCTCCCGGCTCCGATGTGACGGCCTCCCGGCCCAAGGCCCTGCGCAGCCGGGCGACCAGGGCTTGCAGTGCGCCTGCCGCGTCGGCGGGCGGGTCGCCCGCCCATACGTGCGCGATCAGTGTCTCAGCGGACACGGGTCGTCCCGCGTCGACGGCCAACGCGGCCACGAGTGCCCGCACGCGTCCGCCGCCCAGGGCCACGGGCATGCCGCCCGGGTCCCGCACCTCGGTAACCCCCAACACCAAATACCGCACCCGCGCATTCTCCCGCCCTTACGGTGCGCACTCGCGCAGTTCACGCGCCTCGGGGAGTGAGATGGCTCGCCGCCCTGGCTTGTCACGCGGTTCGGCCCGCGACGCCGTGCCTGGGGGACCCCGGCGCCCCGAGAGTTGCCCTCCCTTGCGGTTCGCGTTCATCCGACCCGCCGGCGTGGCGTGCCATGCAGTTCCCCGCACCCCTGGGGGCTCGCCCCTTGCCGTGCGTCGCTTGTTGGTCGCGCCATCGTGGCTGAGCGCGCAGGTCCCCGCGCCCCTCGGGGCTTGGCCTCTGCGGGAGAGGGTGCCCCAGAGGGGCGCGGGGAACTGCGCGGCCAGCCACCGTGCGGTGGCACTGTGATCGCGACAGGACAGGGCACCCACCGGGGGTGGAAGCGGCCGGTCAGGGGCGGCGGCGGCCGTCCTCGTCGCGGCGGCCCAGAAGCTCATCGGCGAGGGTCGGGAGGTCGTCGAGGGGCGTCGCCTCGGCCCAGTCCGGCCGTGGCCGCCTGGCAGGCGGCTGCTGCACGGCGGGAAGCTCACGGGTCCGCTCGGCCTCGCCCGACTCGGGGCGGAAAAGCCACGGCGGCACCCGGTCCGCCGGATCGCCGTCGCTCGCCGTACCAGGCACCGGCGGCAGGACCGCCGTCTCGTCTGCGGCGGGCTCCGCCGGGACCGCCGGCAGGACCGCCGTCTCGTCCGACCCGGACTCAGGGTCAGCGTGAGGCCCGGATTCAGGCTTGGGCACGACCGGCGGCAGCACCGTCGTGGTTTCGGAGGAGTCCGAGGACGGCGAGTCGTCGGACTCCGGACTCGCCGGGACGGGCGAAATGACGGTCGTCGCGTCGTCCGCCGCGGCGGAATCCGCGGCAGCGGCCCGCGCGGCCTCGGCGCGGAGGAGCGACTCCTCCGCCTTGCGCTGCTTCTCCAGCCGCCGCTCTTCCGCCTCGGCCCGCAGCCTGGCCTGCTCCTCGGCGAGCCGCCGCAGCCTGGCCTGCTCGGCCTCCCGCGCCTCGGTCTCCGCGGCGAGCCGTGCCGCCTGCTCGGCGGCGGCCCGCTCGACCCCCTCCTGGCGCAGGCGCGCGGCCTCCGCCTCCTGCGCGGCCTTGCGTTCCGCGATCTCCTGCCGGGCGGCTTCCTCCGCGGCGAGCCGCCGCTCCTCCTCCTCGCGGCGCAGCTTCTCCAGCTGCGCCTGCCGCTCGCGCTCGGCGCGTTCGGCCTCCGCCTTGCGGGCGGCCTCCTCGGCGACAAGCCGCGCCGCTTCCTCCGCGGCCTTGCGCTCGGCTTCCGCGCGGGCCTCGATCTCCTGCTCGGACAGCGGGAGGACTTCGTCGAGCCGGTGGCGGATCACCGTGGTGACGGCGGCCGGCTCCTGGCCGGCGTCGACGATGAGGTAGCGCGCGGGGTCGGCGGCGGCGAGGGTGAGGAAACCGGCACGGACCCGCTGGTGGAATTCCGGCGGCTCCGATTCGAGCCGGTCGGGGGCCTCGGTGAAGCGCTCCCGTGCGGTCTCGGGCGACACGTCGAGCAGCACGGTCAGGTGGGCGACGAGCCCGTCCGTACCCCAGCGGTTGATGCGGGCGATCTCGGTGGGCGCCAGGTCGCGCCCGGCGCCCTGGTAAGCGACGGCCGAGTCGATGTAGCGGTCGGAGATGACGACGGCGCCGCGGGCCAGCGCCGGCCGGACGACCGTATCGATGTGCTCGGCGCGGTCGGCCGCGTAGAGCAGCGCTTCCGTGCGGGGCGAGATCCCGCCGGACGACACGTCGAGCAGGATCGACCTGAGCCGCTTGCCGACGGCGGTGGCGCCGGGCTCCCGGGTGACCACGACTTCGTGGCCCTTGGCGCGGATCCAGCTCGCGAGCGCATCGACCTGGGTGGACTTGCCGGCCCCGTCGCCGCCCTCGACGGCGATGAAGAAACCGGTGGCGGCGGGCGCGGCGGACGGTTCGGCGCCGCGCAGCGCCTCGCGCAGGTCGCGGCGCAGCGGTACGCCGCTGCGGTCGTCGGTCTTG
Organism: Streptomyces sp. IBSBF 2435; assembly: GCF_036815005.1. Taxonomy (NCBI): domain Bacteria; kingdom Bacillati; phylum Actinomycetota; class Actinomycetes; order Kitasatosporales; family Streptomycetaceae; genus Streptomyces; species Streptomyces sp. IBSBF 2435. Next base: position 6,712 of record NZ_JAJSYW010000027.1, read on the forward strand.
CCGAGGACGAGCGCGGCAACGGGCAGCAGCAGGGCGCCGACGAGCATCAGGGTGTAGGCGGCGCCGGCGTGGTCGAAGGTGAAGCGGCCGTTCTCGATGCGGTGCGGGCCGATCGCGGCGGCCAGCAGCGGCGCACAGACCGCGGCGACACCGAGCGCGGCGCGTGCCACGGCCTGGAGGTGCTCGGTGGTCCTGGCCCGGCGGGTCTCCTCGGCCTCCTGCTCGATCAGCAGGTGCCCGGCGTTGGCGCTGATGCCGGCTGCGGTGCCGGCCAGCAGCGCGAGCAGCAGCATCGTGGTCGGGTCGGGGACCAGCCCGGTCAGCAGCAGCGCGACACCGGTGACGCCGATGGCCAGCGCCAGCAGCCGCCGCCTGGACAGGCCGGGCAGCGTGCGGGGGGCGATCCGGATGCCGAGGACGGTGCCCGCGGTCAGTACGAGGACGAGCAGGCCGAAGCCGGTCGGGCCGAAGCCCATTGCGGCGGCGTGGAGAACCGCCACGGAGACCGCCGCGGCAATCGCGCCTGCGACCGCCGCGGTGGACAGCACCAGAAGCGGCAGCGAACCGGTCCTGCCGTTCTCGGCGCCCTCGGGCCCCTTGGGCAGCCGCAGCCCCTCAAGCGGCGAACGCGGCCCTGCCGCCGTACCCGACGGGAGTTCGAGCGCCGACAGCACCGCCATCGAGGAGGAGAACAGCCCGGCGGCGACGTAGGAGGACAGCGCGACCTGGTGCAGGTCGAACCAGTTGATGCCGGTCGCCAGCAGCGTGTTGACCAGCGTGATGACGACCATCGCGGCGGCGGCCAGCGGCAGCGCGACAAAGCTGGTCCGCAGGTCGAGCCGGTGCAGCGTGGCCAGGTGATCGGGCGCGGGCCGTACCGAGGTGTTCCCCGGCGACGGCAGCAGCTCGGGCGCGGCGCCGTCCTTGGCGACGGCCCACAGCCGCTCGGCGATCCCGGCGGCGAAGACGGTGGCCAGCAGCCAGATGTGCGCGGAGTCCGGCGACCAGGTGATCCACAGCGGGGCGACGATGAACAGCGCGAGGCGTACGCCGTCGGCGCCGATCATGGTCCAGCGGCGGTCGAGCGGGCCGCTTTCCGAGGTCGCCGCGGACAGGGGGCCGAGCAGGACCGCGCCGAACAGCAGCGTCGCCACGAGGCGGGCGGCGAAGACCGCGGCCGTCGCGAGGGCCACCCCGCGGTAGCCCCCGCCGAACGCGTCGGCCGCGCCTGTCGCCTGCACGGTCAGCCAGAGCAGCACCAGCAGGCCGAGGCGGTCCGCGACCGCGCCGGTGAGCTGGGCGTTCCACAGCTTCCGCAATGCCGGGATCTTCAGCAGCGCGCCCACCGCGCGGTCCCGTGAATCCGCCGCCAGGGCGCCCGCGAAGGCGGGCGTGACGTCAGCGGGCTGCGGGGGCTGCTCGGATCGCGTCATCCCAACAGCCTATCGCCCATCCGCGTGCTCCCGGGCGCCCGGTCCCTTACCAGAACCTGCACGTCCACGCGGTAACGGGGTGCCCACCCAGGGTTCGCTGCCCTCCGGAGGCGCGGGGGTTCCGCGGTGCCCCTTCCGCAAGGAGTGCCCCTCAGGGGCGTGAGGAACGGCGCGCTCAGCCACGACGGTGGCGCACCGTCCGCACGTGCCCCGCGCGGGGCACTGCGCGCCCAGCCGCCACCGGGGCGCGGGTCGCCACCGGCCCGAAGGGGCAGATCGGTCCGCTCCGGGCAACTGGCCGGCGGCCGGTTGCCCGCGCAGTTCCCCGCGCCCCCCGGTAGGGCGCCGCCTTACGCGGCAGAACCCCCGGCCTCGCGGCGGCGAAGGCATACCCCAGCCGAAGAGGCACCCCCAGCAGGCCCGCGCCCAGCGGAAGCGCACCCCTTACCGGAGGGTCGCCCCACCCCCGCGGCGGCGGAGGCGTACCCCGGTGCAACAGTGGGCGCCCTAGTCCGCGGAGGGCGCGGACTTCTTCGCCGTGGCCTTCTTGGCGGAAGCAGCCGCCTTCTTCGCGGGAGCGGCCTTCTTGGCCGCGACCCGCTTGGCCGGGGCCGCCTTCTTGGCGGGAGCCTTCTTCTTCGCGGGCCCCTTCGCCCGCTTCTCCGCCAGGAGTTCGTAGCCCCGCTCGGGAGTGATCGACTCGACCTCGTCGTCCCGGCGGAGCGTGGCGTTGGTCTCCCCGTCGGTCACGTAGGGACCGAAGCGGCCGTCCTTGACGACGACGGGACGCTCGCTGACCGGGTCGGTGCCGAGTTCCTTGAGCGGCGGCTTGGCCGCCGCGCGCCCGCGCTGCTTGGGCTGCGCGTAGATGGCCAGCGCCTCGTCGAGGGTGATCGTGAAGAGCTGGTCCTCGCTCTCCAGCGAGCGCGAATCCGTGCCCTTCTTGAGGTAGGGCCCGTAGCGGCCGTTCTGCGCGGTGATCTCGACGCCCTCCGCGTCGGTGCCGACGACGCGGGGCAGCGACATCAGCCGGAGCGCTTCCTCCAGGGTGACCGTGTCGATGGACATCGACTTGAAGAGGGAGGCGGTACGCGGCTTGACCGCGTTCTTGCCGGTCTTCGGGGTGTCCTCGGGCAGGATCTCGGTGACGTAGGGGCCGTAGCGGCCGTCCTTGGCCACGATCGGGCGGCCGGTCTCCGGGTCGCTGCCGAGTTCGAAGTCGCCGCTGGGGCGGGCGAACAGCTCCTCGGCGTATTCGACGTCCAGCTCGTCGGGCGGCAGGTCGTCGGGGACGTCGGCGCGGCGGTGGTCGTCCTCGCCGCGCTCGCCCCTCTCTACGTAGGGGCCGTAGCGGCCGACCCGCAGCACGATGCCGTCGCCGACGGGGAAGGACGAGATCTCCCGGGCGTCGATGGCGCCGAGGTCCTCGACCAGTTCCTTGAGCCCGCCGAGGTGGTCGCCGTCGCTGCCCGGGGAGGCGGCGGCGGCGCCCGGGTCGTCCGCGCCGAAGTAGAAGCGGCGCAGCCACGGCACGGACTGGGCCTCGCCGCGGGCGATGCGGTCGAGGTCGTCCTCCATGGAGGCGGTGAAGTCGTAGTCGACGAGCCAGCCGAAGTGCTTCTCGAGCAGATTGACGACGGCGAAGGACAGGAAGGTCGGGACGAGCGCGGTGCCCTTCTTGAAGACGTAGCCGCGGTCCAGGATCGTGCCGAGGATCGTCGCGTACGTCGACGGGCGGCCGATCTCGCGCTCTTCCAGCTCCTTGACCAGCGACGCCTCGGTATAGCGGGCGGGCGGCTTGGTGGCGTGGCCGTCGGCGCTGATCTGCTCTGCGGTCAGCGGGTCGCCCTCGGCGACCTGCGGCAGCCGGCGCTCGCGGTCGTCCAGTTCGGCGTTGGGGTCGTCGGCGCCCTCGACGTACGCCTTGAGGAAGCCGTGGAAGGTGATGATCTTGCCGGACGCGCTGAATTCGGTGTCCCGGCCGTCCGCGGAGGTGCCGCCGACCTTGACCGTGACGGACTGGCCGACCGCGTCCTTCATCTGGGAGGCGACGGTCCGCATCCAGATCAGCTCGTAGAGCCGGAACTGGTCGCCGGTCAGCCGGGTCTCCGCGGGGGTGCGGAAGCGGTCGCCCGAGGGGCGGATCGCCTCGTGCGCCTCCTGCGCGTTCTTGACCTTGCCGGCGTGGACGCGCGGCTTGTCCGGCAGGTAGTCGGCGCCGTAGAGCTGGGTGACCTGGGCGCGGGCGGCCTTGATCGCGGTCTCCGAGAGCGTGGTGGAGTCCGTACGCATGTAGGTGATGAAGCCGTTCTCGTACAGCTTCTGGGCGACCTGCATGGTGGCCTTCGCGCCGAAGCCGAGCTTGCGCGACGCCTCCTGCTGGAGGGTGGTGGTGCGGAAGGGCGCGTAGGGCGAGCGGCGGTACGGCTTGGACTCGACGCTGCGGACCGAGAACTGCGTGTCGGCCAGCGCCGCGGCAAGTGCGCGGGCGGCGGCCTCGTCCAGCTGCAGGACGGTGGCGCCGCCCTTGAGCGCACCGGTGGCGGCGTCGAAGTCGCGGCCCTGGGCGACCCGGCGGCCGTCGACGGACACCAGCCGGGCGTTGAGCGTCGAGGGATCGGAGGCGTCACCGGTGCGGCCGGTGCCGAAAACGCCGGTCAGGTCCCAGTATTCGGCGGAGCGGAAGGCGATGCGCTCGCGTTCCCGCTCGACGACGAGCCGGGTGGCCACCGACTGGACGCGGCCCGCCGAAAGCCGCGGCATGACCTTCTTCCACAGCACCGGCGAGACCTCGTAGCCGTAGAGGCGGTCGAGGATGCGGCGGGTCTCCTGGGCGTCGACAAGCCGCTGGTTCAGCTCGCGCGGATTGCGGACGGCCTCCTGGATGGCATCCTTGGTGATCTCGTGGAAAACCATCCGGTGGACCGGGACCTTGGGCTTGAGGATCTCCTGCAAATGCCAGGCGATGGCCTCGCCCTCGCGGTCCTCATCGGTGGCCAGGAAGAGTTCGTCGGAGTCCTTGAGGAGGTCCTTGAGCTTCTTGACCTGCGCCTTCTTGTCGGCGTTGACGACGTAGATCGGCTGGAAGTCGCTGTCCACATTGACGCCGAGCCGCGCCCACGGCTGGCCCTTGTACTCCGCCGGCACTTCGGCCGCCCCGTTGGGGAGGTCGCGGATGTGCCCGACGCTGGCCTCGACGACGTATCCAGGGCCGAGATAGCCCTTGATCGTCTTCGCCTTGGCGGGCGACTCGACAATGACGAGTCGGCGGCCGGCCGGTGCGGTCTCGCGGGTCGGGGACAACTTCTGCTCTTCTCTCCGGTTCGAAGGGGTGACGCTGCGGAGTGTGACCGTACCTCCCGGTCCCGTGTCAAACGGGAAAAGTCAACAACGCCATCCGAACGGTAACCCGACAAGCGGCCTGTCTGCCGCATGGACGGGTCATGTCAGAGTCGCGCGGGCGCGCGTCACGCCTGCGCGGAGATCCCCGGGCGGATACGGCCGGGGGCGCGACGCGGCGGGCGCGGACTGCAAGGATGGTCGGCAAGAACCTCGGCGCCGCCTGTCCGCGCCGCAGGCCGCAGTAGCACAGGGGGATCGGATGTCCGACCAGAATCCGTACGGGGACAACAACTCCTACGGCAGCAATCCGCAGGAGGACCCGCGGATCCAGAAGACCTCGCTGCCGTCGTACCAGCCGACCATGCCGGCCCTGCCCGGTTACGGCCTCCCGCCGCAGGGCGGCCAGCCGCCGGCCGTGGCGCCCGGCGGCTGGCAGCACGGCGGCCCGCCGCAGCCGCAGTACGGACCCGGCGCGACGCTGATGACCATCGGCGACATCGCGGTCACCGAGGCCGGCATCATGACCCCGGCCGGGCTGCTGCCGCTGCGCGGCGCGGTCTGGACGGTGTCCGACATGTCGAGGACCGAGTCCAAGACGCCGACATACGCGGTGGTGCTGGCCGTCATCTTCACGCTGGCCTGCCTGGTCGGGCTGTTCTTCATGCTGATCAAGGAGAACGTGACGACCGGCTACGCCCAGGTGACGGTCAACAGCGGCGGCAAATACCACGCCACGATGATCCCGGTGCGCAGCCCGCAGGACATCTACGCGATCACCCAGCAGGTCAACTACGCCCGCTCGCTGAGCGCGTGACGCAGGCATGACCACCGCGGGTGCCCGTGCGGACGGCGGCGCGGGACCGCTGCGGCGCGCCGCGGGGCACCCGGCCGCGGCGCCGCTGGGCGCGCTCGCCGCGAGCCTTGCCGGTTCGCTGTATCTGTACGGCACCGACCCGCACCAGCCGGGCCACTGGCTGCCGCGCTGCCCCTTCAACTGGGCCACGGGGCTGCTCTGCCCGGTCTGCGGCGCCACCCGTATGGCGTACGACCTGCTGCACGCGGATCCGGTGCGGGCCTTCCACGACAATGGGCTGCTGCTGCTCTGCACGCCCTTCCTGCTGGCGGTCGCCGGGCGCTGGGCGGTGGCGGGGCTGCGCGGGCTGCGCTGGCGGCCGGTGCTGGGCGCGCGGGCGTCGTACGCCGTGGGGGCGGTTCTGGTGGCGTGGGCGGTGCTGAGAAATCTGCGCTGACGCCGGCGGGGCGCTGACGCCTGGGTGACGCTCGGGGCGGCTCAAGGCCCGCTCAGGCCGCGGTCGTCCGGGCCCGCGGGTCGCTCACGGCAGCGGTCATCAGGGCCACGGTTCATCAGGGCGGCGGTTCATCAGGGCAGCGGGCCGTTCGGGCCGCGCGTCACTCAGGGCCGCGAGTCGTCGGGGACTGGTTCGAGGAAGCCCTGCTCGACCAGCATCCGGATGGAGCCTGGGGTGCGGTCGCGCAGCACCACCGGGTCCTCGCCGAGCAGTTGGGCGATGGCGTCCACGATCCGGCCGGCCGGCAGCGTACCGTCGCAGACCCCGGCGAAACCCGCGCCCACTGTGTCGACCTTGGTGGCCCTGCGCATACCGCGGGCCGAACGCAGCACCACGTGCTCGGGGTCCTCGGCGCCCGGCAGCCCGACCTGCTCCTGCACCACCTCGTCGGCGAGCGTGAAGCGGGCCTCCAGCAGGTCGGCGTCGTCGTGGCGGCGCAGGAAGTCCTGCCGGGCGAACCACGCGGCAATGTGCGGGCCGAGCGGCTGTTCCACCGGGTGCGGCCATTCCTCCGCGGTGATCACCGGCTGCTCCGCGCCCGACTTGCGCAGGGTGATCCAGCCGAAGCCGACACCGCTGACCTTGGCGCGCTCGAAGTCGTCGAGCCAGGCGTCGTACCGGGCGGCGTACTCCGCCGGGTCGGTGCGGTGGTCGCCGCCGTCGCGCAGCCACAGTTCGGCGTACTGGGCGACGTCCTGGACCTCGCGCTGCACGATCCAGGCGTCGCAGCCGCGCGGCACCCAGCCGCTGAGGCGTTCGCGCCAGTCCTGGCCCTCGGTGTGCTGCCAGTTGGCGAGCAACTGGCACCAGCCGCCGTCGTTGAGGTGGTCGGCGGCCTGCTGAACCAGGGTGCGGCACAGGTCGTCGCCGCCCATACCGCCGTCCCGGTAGGTGAACCGGCCCTCCGGCGAGATCACGAAGGGCGGGTTGGACACGATCAGGTCGTAGCGGTCGTCGCCGACCGGCTCGAACAGGCCGCCCTGGCGCAGGTCGGGCTCGGGAGCGCCGGACAGCGCGAGGGTCAGCCGGGCGAAGTGCAGGGCGCGCGGGTTGACGTCGGTGGCCGTCACCCTGGTGGCGTGCTGTGCGGCGTGCAGTGCCTGGATGCCGGAGCCGGTGCCCAGGTCGAGGGCGCTGCCGACCGGTTCGCGCACCGTCAGCCCGGCCAGCGTGGTGGACGCGCCGCCGACGCCGAGCACCAGGTCGGCCCGGTTCACGCCGGGCGCGCTGCCGACACCGCCGGCGCCGCCGACCGCGCAGCCGAGGTCGGAGACGATCCACCAGTCGGCGTTCCCGTCACCGGCGTAGGGGCGTACGTCGACGGTGGCGCGTACGTCGTCGCCGTCGCGCAGCAGCCAGCCGTCGGCCGCGTAGCCGTCGAGCCCGGGGAGCGCGGCGCGGGCGCGTTCGTACGGCACGGGGCATTGCAGCAGGAAGAGCCTGACCAGGGTGTCCAGTGGTCCGGAGCCGCGGGTGGCGCGCAGCGCGGGCACGGTCTCGGCACGGGAAAGCGCGGCATAGGCGACGGCGCCGAGCAGATCGAGGCAGCCGTCGGCCGTGAAGGCCGCGGCACGCAGATCGTCACGCAGGGCGGGCGCGCTGTCGGGAGCGGGGAGGCGGGGCGTCTTCACACCCGCCATTGTCGCGGAAGGCCGGCGGCCCGGCGCTCCGTGCGCACGTACCGCCGCGGCAAGGCGGCGGTTACGAGGCGGTGGGCGACGCCGTGCCGGGCACGCTCTGGCAGCCCGGCTGCTTGGCCAGCGCCTTGCCCTGGTCGCCCTGGCGCAGGGCGCTGAGCGCCTGCTCGCCGTCGGTGCCGGCCTGCTTGAAGGAGTCGGAGACGCCCTGGAGTCCTGCGGCGAACTTGTTCTGGTCGGTGACGTCCAGCGCGTCGACCTGCTTCTTCAGGCTCGCGTACTGCGTGGACAGCGTGGTGAAGGAGGTGACGGCCTTCTGCTGGAATTGATCGCCCTTGCTGCCGGGCGCGGCGCCCGCCCGACTGAAGACTCCGGCCAGCGACTTGTAGGCGTCGGAGATCTGCTGGAAGGCGGCGGAGTCCGCGGTCCTGACGTCCTGCGGCCTGCCGCCGCTGTCGACCTTGGTGAGCGCGGTGTTCGCGTCGTTGATCTTCTTGGTCTGGGCCGCGGTCTGGTCGCAGACGCCCTTCGCCCAGGTGTCCAGCTTCTTGCCCGTGTCGTCGCTCGAACACGCCGACAGCGCCAGCAGCACGACCGCACCGGACAGCGCGGCCCCGAGTCTGTGGTTCAGCTTCACCGGTTGGGTCCCTTCCGTGGCGTCACGGCCCCGGAACTTACACGGGAAGGGGGTGTCCACCGCGAATCATCGGAAGATTTTGTCACCATTCATCCGATATTCAAGCCATTCGTAGCAAGCGACGGTACGGCGGCGGTTCGCGATCCGGTGCGGGCGGACGCGGCCCGGCATGCAGTCATATGAGGTCGCCCGCAGCCGGGCTGACGGTGTGGCAGATGTCACACCGTGGGACATTGCGTCGAGCTCGGGTCAGGCTGCGCCGGACGCGGGGTCAGGCGGCCCGCACAGAGCAGCTTTCGGGCCCGTCGCCCACGGCGTCGCCGTCGGACGGCTCCTACACAGAGGCGGTCGGCCAGCTCATGCGGATGACTCCGCCGGCCGCGCCCTCGATGACCTCGACGTCGTCCACCAGACCGCTGATGACGGCAAGGCCCATCTCGCCCTCGTCGTCGGCCGCCTCGTCCGCACCGCCGTCCGGCGAGGAGCCGGAGGCATTGCCGGGGACCTCATCGGCGACCTCGATGGAGAACTTCTTCTCGTCCTCGTTGAGCATCACCCGAACGGGTGCCTCGACGCCGTTGATGCGGTGCAGTCCGACGGCCCGGCTGCAGGCCTCGCCCACCGCGAGCCGCACCTCGTCGAGAGCCGCCTCGTCCACCCCCGCCCGGCGCGCCACAGCAGCCGCCACGAGCCGTGCTGTGCGCACATGCTCCGGCTGGGCGCTGAAGAGCAGTTCTACGGTGGGCATGGCCTCCCCCTCGGTCCTTGGGTGGGCATCACAGGGGTCCGGACGGCGGCCCGTCCGGTACCCCTTCGCTCGGGCGAAGATCAGTCGGTCGCCGCGACAGCCTCGTCGACCGAGGTGTGAATCGGGAACACCTTGGTCAGACCGGTGATACGGAAAATCTTCAGGATGCGCTCCTGGTTGCACACCAGTCGCAGCGACCCCTCATGCGCGCGCACCCGCTTGAGGCCGCCGACGAGCACACCAAGTCCGGTGGAGTCGAGGAAGTCGACTCCCTCCATGTCCACGACCAGGTGGTAACTCCCGTCGTTCACGAGCTCCACCAGCTGCTCACGCAGCTTGGGCGCGGTGTACACATCAATCTCGCCGCCGACCTCGACGATCGTGCGATCGCCGACGGTTCGGGTCGACAGGGACAGGTCCACGGATCCTCCAGCACCTTGCATCGACGCGGCTCCCCCAGGGGCCTCCCCACCGAGGAGTAGGGGCCTTCCCACCGAAGGTAGGGAAGGACCGGCAGCCGCGATGGCATTCAATCACTTCGCAGTGGGCCAGCACGACGCCTTACTGCGATTGTCCGTCACGCCGGTGACACACTGAGTGCCGATGGCCCAGGATCAACTTCCGCAGTCGGCGCACGGCCGCCCGTCCCCCCGCACCGCTTTGGAGCGGCTTGCCACGGGGGCAGACCGGGCCGCACGCATCACCCATACGGAGCACCTGCCCCCGCGGGTCGGACGTCATGCATTGTGGCCGGAGAGCGTGAGGCCGGAGGTCGTGGCGGCCGTCGCGGCGGCCGGGATCGACCGTCCGTGGGAGCACCAGGCGCGCGCGGCGGAGCACGCGGCCCGCGGCGAGTCGGTGGTCGTCGCCACCGGTACGGCGTCCGGAAAGTCGCTGGGCTATCTGGCGCCGGTGCTCAGCGCGCTGCTGGACGGCGCGGACGCCCCGGGCGCCGGCGGGCGCGGCGCGACGGCGCTGTACCTGGCGCCCACCAAAGCCCTCGCCGCCGACCAGCGCCGGGCCGTCAGCGCCCTCGCCGCGCCGCTGGGCGCCGCGATCCGCCCGGCGCTCTACGACGGCGACACGCCGGTCGAGGAACGCGAATGGGTCAGGCAGTACGCCACCTACGTGCTCACCAACCCGGACATGCTGCACCGCGGCATCCTGCCGGGACACGCCCGCTGGTCCTCCTTCCTGCGCCATCTGCGCTACGTCGTGATCGACGAGTGCCACAGCTATCGCGGTGTCTTCGGCTCGCACGTCGCCCAGGTGCTGCGCCGGCTGCGGCGGGTGTGCGCCCGTTACGGAGCCGAGCCGGTCTTCCTGCTCGCCTCGGCCACCTCCGCCGACCCGGCACGCGCAGCCGCCCGGCTCACCGGGGTCCAGGTCGCCGAGGTCACCGACGACGCCTCGCCGCGCGGCGAACTCGCCTTCGCCCTGTGGGAGCCGCCGCTGACCCGGCTGTCCGGCGAACACGGGGCGCCGGTCCGCCGTACCGCCACCGCCGAAGCCGCCGAGCTGCTCACCGACCTGGTGCTCCAGGGCGTCCGCACGGTCGCCTTCGTCCGCTCCCGGCGCGGCGCGGAACTCGTGGCCCTGATCACCCAGGAGCGGCTCGCCGAGATCGACCCCTCGCTGCCGGCCCGGGTCGCCGCCTACCGCGGCGGCTACCTCCCCGAGGAACGCCGCGCCCTCGAACGTGACCTGCACTCCGGCCGGCTGCTCGGCCTCGCCTCCACCTCCGCGCTGGAACTGGGCGTGGACATCTCCGGGCTCGACGCCGTCCTGCTGGCCGGCTACCCCGGCACCCGCGCCTCGCTGTGGCAGCAGGCCGGCCGGGCGGGGCGCTCGGGGCAGGGCGCCCTCGCGGTCATGGTCGGCCGGGACGACCCGCTCGACACGTATCTCGTCCACCACCCCGAGGCGATCTTCGAGCAGCCCGTCGAATCCACCGTCCTCGACCCGGACAACCCGTACGTCCTCGCCCCGCACCTGTGCGCCGCCGCGGCCGAGCTGCCGCTCACCGAGGACGACCTCGACCTCTTCGGCCCCGAGGCGCCCGCGCTCGTCGGGCAGCTGGAGCGGCGCGGGCTGCTGCGGCGCCGGGCAGCCGGCTGGTACTGGACCCGCAGGGAGCGGGCCGCCGACCTCACCGACATCCGCGGCGACGGCGGCAAGCCGGTCCAGGTCGTGGAGTCGGCGACCGGACGCCTGCTGGGCACGGTGGACGCCTCCTCGGCCCACACCGCTGTCCACGACGGGGCCGTCCACCTGCACCAGGGCCGCACCTACCTGGTCGAGCGCCTCGACCTCGACGACAGCGTCGCCCTGGTCGCCCGCGCCGACCCGCCCTACTCCACGATGGCCCGCGACACCACCGCTGTCCGGGTGCTGGCCGCCGACATCGAGGAGCCCTGGGGCGAAGCCCGCATCCACTTCGGCTCGGTCGAGGTCACCCACCAGGTGGTGTCCTATCTGCGCCGCCGGCTGGTCAGCGGCGAGGTCATGGGCGAGACCAAGCTCGACCTCCCGCCGCGTACCCTGCGCACCCGCGCCGTCTGGTGGACCGTCGCCGAGGACCGGCTGGACGCCGCCGGCATCCACCCGGAGGAGCTGCCCGGCGCCCTGCACGCCGCCGAACACGCCTCCATCGGCCTCCTTCCGCTCTTCGCCACCTGCGACCGCTGGGACATCGGCGGCGTGTCCGTACCGCTGCACGCCGACACCGGCCTGCCCACGGTCTTCGTCTACGACGGTCACCCCGGCGGTGCGGGCTTCGCAGAACGCGCCTTCCACACCGCCCGCAGCTGGCTCACCGCCACCCGCGAGGCCATCGCCGCATGCGAATGCGACTTCGGCTGCCCCTCCTGCGTCCAGTCGCCCAAATGCGGCAACGGCAACGACCCGCTGGACAAGGCCGCGGCGGTCCGCCTCCTCGGCTGCCTGCTCTCCTCCGCTCCCGGGGCCGAGCCTCCCTCCGGCGGCACCGGCACCGGCCCGGGCGCGCCCCGGCCCTCCGATGCCCTGCCCGCCGCCGGTGCCGACCGCGACGACGCCCCGGCCGGCACCTCCACCGCCGACGCGGCGGACACCGACAGCGCGCCGGACCCGGTCCCGCCCTCCGAAGACCCCGGTCACAACCGCGGCCCGACCGATCCCCACGCCGGGGCGGACCCGGCCCAGCGGCGCGGCGACGGGAACGGCGGGGGCCGGTCCGGCGTCGAGTGACGGTCCCGCGCGGGAACGCACCCGCGCTCCGCCGACCTCCGCCACCACATCCGAGACCTCGCCGGTGACCGCGCAGCTCGCCAGCCGGGCGCCCTGGGCACGCGCGACCTCGGCGGCGAGGGCGCAGGCGGTGCTGCGGCCGTCCAGGGCGTGGTCGGCGGCGGCGAGGGCGGCCAGGTCCGCCGCGGCGCCCGCCCGGTGCCGCAGGACGACCGCCTGGCCGAGGTAGAGCCCGGTCGCGCAGAGCGTCAGCAGTACGGCGACGATCCCCAGCGACCACACCGTGGCCGACCCCCGGTCGCCGCTCCGCCTCCAGCCGGTCATGGGCCGCCACCTCCGCCCACGGTGTCCTCGGCGAGGGCGGCGGCCTGCGCCGTCAAGGTGACCGGGAAGCGCGGCCGGGGCACGGTCACCCGCACGGTGACGAGGTCGCCCGCCCGGCCCACGCTCACCCGTGCCCCGGAGGGCGCGGTCTCCCGCGCCACCCGGAGCACCTCGGCGTCCAGCTCCGACCTGGCCGCCGCCCGCGCCCCGGCCCGCGCCGCGTCCACGCACTCGACCTGCGCCGCCGCGGCCATCACTGCCCAGATGAGCACCCCGGCCAGCGCGATCAGCACCGGAATGGTCATCGCGGTCTCGGCCGTGACATACCCGCGCTCGTCGTGAACGGCCGACAGCCGTCCGGGACCGGCGCCCGGTCCCGGACGCACGCCGCGACAGGGAGCCGCGCGGCGGTCAGAACGACGCATGGAGTGCCTTCTCGATCACCGCGGTGAGCGCGGACCGCACGGGTCCGCTGGTCACGATCTTGTAGAGCACGGCCGCGAAGCCGCACGCCGCGATCGTCCCGTCAAGGGATTGGCTGACACTGCTTTAAGAGCTACCCTCCTGCCATGACCGCCACCAACCTCCCCCGCATCGAGACCCCGGGGGCCAGCCGCCGGGTAGTGATCTATTGCCGCATCTCAGACGACCGCGAGGGAAAACGCTGGGGCGTCGATCGGCAGGAGAAGGTCTGCCGCGAACGAGCTGACCGCAACGGCTGGGAGGTCATCGCGGTCCTCATCGAGAATGACGTGAGCGCATACAGTGGCGCCGCCCGGCCCAAGTATCAGCAGCTGCTCGACATGCTCGGCACAGGCGAGGCGAACGCCGTCCTGGCCCTGTCCGGCAAGCGCCTACAGCGAAACTGGCGCGACGCGTTCGCGTTCTTGGATCTGGCCGAAGAGCGGGACATCGCCATTGACACGATCAAGGCTGGGGCGTTCAACCTGAACACCGCCGAAGGCCGGGGCCAAGCCCGCCGTGCGGCCGTCGACGCGCAGGAGGAGTCCGAAGAGATCGGCGAGCGCGTCCGCGACGCCAAGCTCGACAACGTCCGCGAGGGCACCTACCGCGGCGGCCCCCGCCCCTTCGGGTACGAGGACGGTGGCATGGTCGTGCGATCCCTGCTGTGTCCCGGATGCGGCGCAACGGACGGGTTCGCCAGCGACCGAGCGTGCGGGGCCTGCGGTGCCGCCGCCGTCAACACCGAAGGATCGGAGGCGTGGCGCATCGAGCAGGCCATGGACGCGCTCATCGCCGGGGACTCCCTTCGGTCCATCTGCCGCACCTGGGACGCTCAGGGCGTCCGTGTGCCGCCCAGGAGGTACCGGCAGGCAGACGGGACGCGGGGAGAGCCAGAAACGCGCGTGTGGGGGCCTGTGGCCCTCGGACGGACCCTGCTGCGAGCGCGCAACGCCGGGCTGATCGAGACCCGCGGCGAGGTCGTCGGGCAAGCTGCCTGGCCGGCGCTCGTCTCGGAGGAGAAATGGCGGGCGGTCACGGACCTGCTAAAGAACCCCGGACGCCGCACCAATTTGCACGGCACCGCCCGCAAGCACCTCGGCTCAGGCCTGTACAAGTGCTGGTGCGGTGAGCCCCTGGTGTTCGCACTGACAGGAGTCGGCGGGCGCAAACGCGTCGGCCCCGAAGGCAGGACGTACCGGCCCGCGTACCGCTGCGGGACCGGCAGACACGCAACCCGGGACATGGTCGCCCTCGACGACTTCGTGGAGCAGATCGCGATCAGGCGGCTGTCCCGCGCTGACGCCGCCAAGCTGCTGGTGCCACCGACCTCGGCCGACCCGAGCGCCGACCAGTTGGCGGCCGAGGCCAACTCGCTGAGGGCCAAGCTCGACGGGTACGCGGAAGACTACGACGCCGATCGGATCACACGGAAGCAGATGCTCGACGGCACCAGTCGCACACGGGAAAGACTGGCCTGCGTCGAGTTGAGAATGGCTCGCCTCGCGCAGGTTCCGGTGCTGGCGTCGCTGCCCCTGGGCACCGAGCAGATCGCGGAACAGTGGCCCAGTCTTCCGTTGGATCGGAAGCGCTCGATTATCGATGCTCTCATGACGGTGACCGTTGGCAAGGCTCGCCGCGGCCGGCCGAAGGGGTACGTGCCCGGGTCCGGTGCCGGCTACTTCGACCCGGACACCATCGCCATTGCGTGGAAGCAAGCTGAGGACTGATCAGCCGCGAGGGACTGCGTTCCGGTGTCCGCTCGCTGGGGCCAGGTCCTCCCGGCGGGCGCGGGTAAGCCAGCTGCGCACGGTGCCGGTTGCGACGCCATGCGCTGCTGCGACGACCTCGGCTGGATTCGTGGCTCCCTGCGATTCAGCGAGCTTGTATTCCTGAACAACGGTTGCCAGGTGAAGAAGGCTCTTCCGGCGCCGCAGCGCGTTCCCTTTAATCGGCCCCGCCAGCTCAGGAAAACGTTCGGCGACGATTGATTCGGCCAGCGACGCGGGCTCTACGTGCTGAAACGTTGGACTGGCCGTCACCAAGCGGTGCTCGACGGCTGCACGGCCGGCCTTCTCCCAGCGAGGGAGAAGCGCCTCCCGGAAGACCCTCGGATTGAGACCGGACCGCTCGCCGTCCAACCCCCGGATATGGATACTCAGCGGCTCCAACGGCTGGCCCGGGATATGGCCGAAGCGAATCACCACGCTCACCGCGTAGTCGCGGTCCTCGACATCCACCTCTACGGTCCGGCTGCCCGGCACGCCGTTGGGCCACACGGCGGGGGTGTCGGCCGAAGCCGCGATCTTGCGGGGTGCGGATGCCATGGCGCCATAGTCCGGCATCATCGACCCCTACTGCAACACTTCCCTGCGGTTGAGTGTTGCACACGACTGCAATGTTACGGTGAGAATGTTGCATTCATAGCAGCGCTAGTGGGACACTCATCCCATGGATATCGAAGCCCTTAAGCGGGTTTCCGAGGTGCGCCGCATGCTCGCTTCCGGAGAAGCCGCGCAGGTCAGAGAAGGCCTGTGCGTGTCAATCCGTGAAGTTGCAGGAGCCATGGGGGCAGACCCTGGAACCGTCTCCAGGTGGTTCGCCGGCCAGACTCAGCCCCGCACGGGTGCTGCACTCCAGCTCGCCGAATTCCTCGGAATCGCCAGCGCCAACCACATCCCCGAGAAGGCGGCATGACGGCCGCCGACCTCGCCGAGCAGGCGCGCGCCAACGGCGACGAACGTACTGCCCGGTACTGGCAGCGCATCGCCGACCTCGTCGACGCCGCCCCGCCGCTCAGCCGCTCGCAGGAAGACAAGCTCCGCATCCTGCTGCGGCCGGACACCAAGGCCGCCAGCCCGAACGGCGCTGCCGCATAGATGCGACCCCCGCTAAGGGTCGGTAACGCCAGCACCGACCAGGCAGAGGCCATCGCCTCATCCACGTGCGAAAGCCCCGGGCTCATAGCTCGCCAGCTACCCGGGGCGACGTCCAGAAGAACGGATCGACAGTGAACAACGATGACACGGAAGGCAGGCCGCGGTCCAGCGGGGCGCCGCGCGTCCCTCCCCGCGGAGCCTCCCCGCGGAGACGGCCGGCGAACGAACGAGGCGGGGAGCGGTTGTTCGTCGCCTCGTCGAGGCCGGGCCCCGTTGTGCGCCCCACCTTGGTCATCCGACTCGACGTGGACAGCCACGGCGTGGCACGGCTCCCCCGCGAATCGCGCGGCGGAGACCCGCTGCCCGCGGGCACCCACTGCCGCATCGACCTCGGTACCGCCCGCCGCTACTTCTCCCCCTGGGACGAACTGGGCGCCCTCGTCCAGCGCTGCGCCTCCGTTGAAGTCGCCGGCGCCGACCCAGAGGCGATCGAAGCCGTCTGCCGCGAGCTGAACACGGTCGCCAGCGCAGGAACCCGCCCCGCGTGACGACATACCCCCCTCGCCGACGCTCCCACCTGACCAAGGTGGGAGCCCGGGCGCTCCCTTCTGGAGAAACACGCGTGTCCATGAGCACCACCGAACAGCCCAGCCTCTTCGCTGCGGCTGAGGACCCGCCCGCGCACCCCCGTGACGCCCGGGCGGTGGGCCTTCGGCCGGCGGCGGCCCGGCTCGTCATCACCACCAGTCCGGACCTGCTCGACCGCGAGCAGCGCCCCCTGCTGCTGCTCGTCATCGACTGCCCGTTCTGCCCGCACCAGCATGTCCACCCCGCTGGCCACGTCGGCTCACCGCGGCTGTGCCCGCGCCGTGCCCGCTGCGTTGGCCGCATCCCGGGCGCGTACTACTTCCCGGAGGTGCAACGGTGACCGCTCCCGCACAACAGCGCCTCGCCGCCGACTCGGCCACCATCCGGACGTGGCTCGGCCACCTCTACGCCGGCCAGCCCGGGCTCATCAGCATCTGCTCCGACGCAGACGGATGGGCCGGCCGCCGCTTCACTACCGACGAGGCGGGCATCGAGGCGGCCGTCAACTACTCCGTGCGGCTCGACAAGCGGCACCCCAAGGGTATCTACGCTCAGGTGACGACCCTGCGCGAGCGGCCCGAGGAAGGCCGCGGCGGCGAAGACCTCGCGCACGCCCTCACCCACCTGTGGGCTGACGGGGACTTCGGCACCATCGGTCACAAGCCCAGCCCCGACGACCTGCCCGCGCCCCCCGACATGGACGCCGTGGCCAAGGTGGTCGCCGAGTCGGGCCTGCCGGCACCGAGCGGCTGGACCCTGTCCGGTGGAGGCTATAACTCCCACTGGATGCTCGCCGACCGGCGCGTCATCGGCGGCGACGCCGACCGGGCACGCGTCAAGGAAGTCACCACCGGGTGGCAGGCTATCCTCGCCGCGCAGGCGTACGTTCTCGGCTGGTCGTGGGACGCCGAGGTCGGCAACCTCGACCGGCTGATGAAGCTGCCCGGCACCGTGAACCGCAAGGAAGGGCTGGAGCGCCCCACCTCGATCGGCCCCGGCAGCGGAGTCCTGTACGACTTCGACGACCTGGCGGGCATCGCCGCGCAGTTGGCGCCCGCCGCCCGCGAGGTGCTCGCGCAGGCCGCGAGCGAGAAGCAGGCCCGCAAGGCGCAGCGCCTCGGACGTACGGCGCCCCCGCCGCGGCCCCCGCGCTCCGACCGGCCCGCGCAACGCTCCGGGACCGGGCCCCTCGACGTCCTCGCCGACATGCTCGAATTCCGGGACGTTCTCGAACCCGCCGGCTTCACCTACCAGGGCCAGCACAGCGACGGCCGGGAGAAGTGGCTCCGGCCCACCGCCAACGGTGACCGCCCCAGCAGCGCTTACAGCCTGCTGTGCGACGACCACGTGGCCATCAACTGGTCGGAGCGCTCCGACCTGCCCGTCGGCGCCCAGGCGCCCGGCAACAAGCTCACCATCGGCACCCTGTGGGCCCACCTCAACTACGGCGGGAACACCAGCGAGGCCGCCCGCGACATCAAGCGCGCCGCCGGCGGCCACCCCACCAGCGGCGCGGCCACACGACTCCCTGCCGCCGTGCTCACCGAAGTACGACAGCGCTGCCTCACCGAGTCACGACACGGCTTCGAGGACCTGCTGCCGCCCACCGACGCGGCCCCGCCCGTCGACTGGAGCGACCTGGCCGACGGGACCGAGCCGAGCCCGGCCGCCGACTCTGGCCCGGCCGCACCGCAGCAGCCGATGCAGACTGGCCGGCTCCCCGAGGCATTCTGGGCAGCGCGCCCGGTGTTCCAGCACATCCGGCAGGCCGCGCACTCCCGTGGCTGCTCGGGAGACGTGCTGCTCTTCGGCACGCTCGCCCGTCTGTCCGGCATGATCTCCCACCATCTGCGGGCCGACACCGGCATCGGAAGTCGGGCCAGCCTCAACATCTTCGCCGCCACCGTGGGCCCGTCCGGCGCCGGCAAGTCGACCGGCCAGTCCCTCACCCGCGACCTCATGCCCCACGTGGACGACGAGTTCCGCGACGGCCTGCCAGTCGGCACCGGTGAGGGCATCGCCGAGATGTTCATGGGCGTCGTCGAGGTCGAGACAGGCGAGATCCACCGGCACGGACCCAATAAGGGCGATCCCGTGACCGTGCGGAAGCGCCAGCAGGTCAGGCACAACGCGTACCTGTACGTGGACGAGGGGCAGACTCTCGCGCAGCTCGGCGCGCGATCCGGTTCCGTCCTCGCCGAGACGCTGCGGCGCGCGGCCGTCGGCGAGACCCTCGGCCAGACGAACGCCTCCGAGGAGCGGACGCGCTACGTCGCCGCCGGCACCTACAGTCTCGGCCTGCTGGTGGGTTTCCAGCCGAGTACGGCCATGCCGCTGATCGCCGACGCCAGCACCGGCACACCGCAACGGTTCCTGTGGTGCTGGGCAACCGACCCCTCGATCCCCGACGAACCCCCGGCCTGGCCCGGGCCCATCGAGAAGCACCCCGGCCAGTTGCAGCCGGCCGAGCCCGTGAACATCACCTTCCCCGACCACATCCGGCGCCAGCTCTGGCGAGAGCACACCGCCCGAGCCCGCGGCGAAGTCGAAGTCTCCGAACTCGACGGCCACGCGGGGCTGATGAAGGTCAAGCTCGCCGCGATCTTCGCCCTGCTCGACGGCGGCCGATACGCGACGACCGAGGCGGATTGGGAGCTGGCCGAGATGCTGTGGGCCGCATCGTGTGGTGTTCGGGAGAGCCTCATCGCCCGGGCCCAGCGCGAGGCCGCAGCCGAACGCGAGCGGCAGGAAGTCGCCGCGGTCGAGAAGGCGGTGCGCGAGCACAACGCCAAGCAGGGTGCAGACCTTGTTCTGGAGCGTGTCGCCCGCCTCGTACGCAAGCACGCCTCCCAGGTGGGCGGCATCACCTACGGGGCGCTGAACCGCACTCTCGCCAGCCGGGACCGACCTCTCCTTGAGAAGGCCGTCGCCCTCGCCGTGTCCCGGGAATGGGTCTTCGAAGAAGGTGACCACATTTGTGTCACAACGGACTAATCACATGTGGACACGGGGACACCGAATCCCCGATGTGGACATGTGGACGCGTGTCCACACACCCCCGTATCGGGATCGGAACGGCCTCGCGCACCCCTGACGAACTAAAAGAAATAAGGACATCTCTCCTTTCCTGCGACGCGCGAGGGGGGTGTGTGGACACGTGTCCACGTTGTCCACGTCCACATTCCCCGGACGCGTCCACAACCGGAGCCAGCCATGAACACGCCCCACCCCCGCCGCACCAAGGTCGACGGAGACCTGTTCCACCCTCGCCTCCCCGCGGGTGCCATCTATGCCGGCCGCCGCGGGCCCAAGCTCCCCGGCAGCCCGTACGCCAACCCCCACCGCGTCAACAAGCCGTGCAAGCAACCGGCCTGCGGCGGCACCACGCACGACCGCGCCGAGGCACTGCGGCTGTACGCCGAACACCTCGACACCCACCCCGAGATCGTCCGCCAGGCGGTCACCGAGCTGGCCGACACCCGCGTCGCGTGCCGCTGCCCGCTGAGCGAGCCCTGCCACGTCGACATGCTGCTCAACCGAGTCGACAAGCGCGGCGCACGCCCGTAGCCCTGCTCCGACGACGACGGACCACTGACCCGAGGAGAAGCAATGCCCCAGATCATCCCCGCCGCACCCGGCTGGTACCTCGAAGAAACCGACGACGGCGAGACCACCCTCGACCCCGTCATCGCCTGGAAGGTGGCTACCGCCGCAGACGGCGAGGACATCCTGCTGCCCTTCGTCGACGCCGGCCCGTGCGCCCCGCCGTTCGCCCACACCGAGGAGTCGTTCGAGTCCTTCCGCCGGCAGATCGTCTACCGGCCCTCGTACGACCCGGCCACGGAAGGGGATGACCGGTGATGACCGTTTCTGACCTGGACCAGAAGCCGCGTGCCGCGGCGCTGCTGGCCCGCGGCTTGTCGACGGACAAGGTCGGCGCAGAGGTGGGCGTATCGGGGCGAACCGTGCGCCGGTGGCGGGAGGACCCGGCGTTCGCCGCGGACGTGCGGGAGGCCCGGCGCGAAATCCTGGGGGAGATCACCGACGCCATCGCGGCTGCGTCCCGGGACGCGGTGGACACGCTGCGGGAGGCCTTGGTGGACAAGTCCCCGGCGATCCGTGTACGGGCTGCGACGGCGCTGCTCGGGGCGCTGCCGGCGGTGCGTGAGCACGTGGACCTGGCGGAGCGCATCGCGGAGATCGAGGCGGCGCAGGAAGCGGGTGCGGCGTGAGTACCCGCAGCCTGCGGGCACGGCTGGACCGGCTCGGCCGGCCGCCGGTGCCGGGCCCGGTGTGCCGGTGGCACGACGAGTCGTGCGGGCTGGGCGCCCGGTGGCCATTGCCGTACGAGGGGTCGGCTGTGGACGAGCTGGCGGAGCTGGTCGAGGGCGCCCGGCGCCGCCAGGGGCTCACGCCGTGGCCGACCCGCCGGGAGCGGTGGGCGCGCGAGGGGCACGAGGCGGTGCCGGAGGCGGAGTTGGAGGAGCGCCGCCGGCACCTGGCGGCGGCTGTGGCGGCGGCGGAGGCGGAGAACGAACGGGTCCTCGCCGAGATGGCGGCCGACACGTAGACGTGCACGGCCGCGTAAGCAGACGGAACACAACAGGAGGAGCACAGCATGTTTACCGAACTGAATGGTCACCCGGTCTCGTTCACCATCCCAGGTGACCGCGCCCACACCTTCGCGATCCCTTCCGATCGGGAGCACCTTCACCCGAAGGTGGCCAAGGCCCTGGCGGACGTCGAGGCCGCGCATGGCGCCGTGCAGACGGTGATGCGGGAGAAGCCCAACGACCACGCCGCGCGGCGGGAGGCGAACGAGGCGCTGGCGGAGGCGGTGCACGCCCTGTACGACCGGGCGGGCGCGTCGGCGAAAGCGACCCGGGAGCACGCGGCGGAGCGGTACGAGTATGCGACGCGCCGGTATGCGCGGGCCATCGGGCAGGCGCAGGTGGCGTTGCAGGATGCGGCGACGGCAGCGCAGGTGTTCGACACGGCGGCCGGGTCGCACGGTGTCGGCATCAACCCGGCGTCGAGGGCGAAGGCCGTGATGACGGCGCACCATCTGTCCGAGCAGATCGAGGGACTGCCGGGTCTGCCGGAGGTGGAGGCGTGAGCGGCCAGCCGGGCGCTGGGCGCCGAGTAGTCGCACCCTCACCGTCACAAAGGGAGAGCAGCACCATGGAGCAGAAGCCTTACAACCCCCACGCGTCGATTCCGCCGGCCATGCCTTCGGCGCAGGCCCACGCGGATCGGATTGCCCGCCGGGGTCGGGTGAACGGATGGCGACCGCTGACCGAGCGCACGGCCGAGGAGTACGCGCGGCGGGCGCGTCCGGCCGCCGACTCGCCGGAGAGCGAGCCGGCGGGGCGCGAGGACCGGGCGGCGGAACGCCGGGCCGAGGTGGTCGACGCCGAGACGCGGAAGGCCATCCGGGCGGGGCAGGTGGCGCGCGAAGCGCTGCGGGAGGCGTACCGCTCGGGCGGCGGGGACGCGGCCTGACGTAGTCCTCGGCTCAGCCCTGCCAGTCACGCCCTGGCGGGGCTGAGCTGTTTCCGCCCCTCAGTCTTTGACTCACGATAACGTTTCTTCTCATGAGTCAGAGCAATGAGGTTGCTGTACCCACCAACGGCCCGTCAGCAGTCGTCGACAACACCACCCCGGCGCTGAGCGGAGCCGCCCGCGAAGCCCTCGCCGCCGGCACCGCCGACTCGACTCGCCGCGCCTACAGCTCCGACTGGCGGCAGTTCACCGACTGGTGCATCGCGGAGGGCTTCGCCCCCCTGCCTGCCCAGCCCGAGACGATCGTCGAGTACGCCGCCCACCTGACGACCACGCCCCGCCGGTCGACCGGCCGGCCCTACTCCCCCAGCTCCGTCGAACGCGCTATCGCCGCGATCCGCACCGCCCACACGGCCGCGAACCTGACCCCGCCCTCGACCAAGGGCGCCCGGGTCGTGCTGCGCGGCTACCGCGACCGGCTCGCCCGGACCAAGGACCCGGCGGCACGCCAGCGCAAGGCGAAGCCGGCCGAGCCCGCGGCGCTCCGGTCGATGCTCGCCACCCTCGACCGCGACATGCTGATCGGGAAGCGGGACGCCGCGCTGCTGCTGCTCGGCTTCGCCACGGCGGCCCGCGTCTCCGAGCTCGTCGCCCTCGACCTGGCCGACGTTCCCGAGACCGAGCAGGGCATCGACGCGAGCGTCTACCGCCGCAAGATTAAGGCGTTCACGGACACCGCGGTCCCCTTCGGCGGCCGCCCGGCCACGTGCCCGGTGCGGGCCGTCCGTGCCCTGCGTGGGGCCCTGGCCGAGGCGGGCCGTACCGAGGGCCCGTTGTTCGTCCGGGTCGACCGACACGGGCGCGTGGCCCCGCCGATGATGCGGCGCGGCCTGCCGATCGGCGACAGCTCCGGCCGCCTCACCGCGCAGGCCGCCGCCCAGGTCGTAGAACGCAGCGCCGCAGCCGCAGGGTTGGACGGTGAATGGTCCGGTCACTCCCTGCGCCGCGGGTTCGCTACGGCCGCAAGGAAGGCCGGCCATGACCTGGTGCGGATCGGCCGCCACGGCGGGTGGGCGGACGGCAGCAAGGCCCTGCTGGGCTACTTCGAGGACGGCGACCGCTGGGAGGAGAACCCGGTAACCGGGCTGTAGGCGCAGGGTCGGCCGCGCCAACCGCGACGCGTGATGCAGGTGGTCCAGATGAAACACCCGCCGAGATGGGGTGCCGGTAAGAACCCTGTCACCAGCCGCAAACGACGGTACGTCTACTCCGTCGTTGCGCGGCGAAAGTTTCCGCAGGCTGAGGTTCACGATCAAGGCTCTCTCAGCCTCTTCTCTGCATGAGACTCGGTCCGGGGCCGTACCCGGCATCAGGGGAGGGCAGGGGATGGACACGACCACGATTGTGATTACCATCGGCTCGGTCGTCAGCGCCAAGGCGTTCGCGTTGTGGGGGCTCTGGTTGCGTCTGCGCTGGCGGTCGCGCCGTGAGCAGTGTCGCCATGCCTATCTGTTGGGTATCGCGGAGAAGGTGGCCGCCGGCAGCCGGGTGGAGTTCGACGACCAGGACCGTGACGGTCACCGGCTGCGGGTGAGCATCTCCCCCGTGGAGGAGTACAGGGAGGACGCGGCAGCGTGAGTATCCACGAACCGGGGGACGGTCCTGAGCACTCCGCTGTCGCACCCGCGATAGGGGACCACCTGGACACGTGGCACGACTTACAGCTAGCGAAGGACGCGGCGTTCAGCGCCTTCTACCGCGCCACGGTCCGCGCGTTGGTGGGGTTCTTGGTCAGTCAGGGCGCTGGCGTGCACGTCGCAGCGGACATCGCCCAAGACACCATGCTCTCCGCCTACAAGCGCTGGCACACCATTGATCGGCCCCAGGCGTGGGTGTACAAGGTTGCCTCCCGCGCGCTGGTCCGCAGGATCGCCTCCTGTGAAGAGCCCGTGGAACAGGTACCGGAGCCGACGTCACTACTGGCAGACCCGGACGCGATCGCGGCCTGGGAGGCCCGCCACGACCTGCTGCCTCTGCTGCGCAGCCTGCCGCCCCGGCAGCGTCAGGTTCTGGCCTGGACCCTGTCCGGCTTCACCCCCGGCGACATCGCCGAACAACTCGGTATGAACGACGACGCAGTACGCGCCAGCCTCTACAAAGCCCGCCGAGCTGTGGCAGAAGCAATCAAGGCACGGGAGGAGGGACAGTGACCGACCACCCCACGCACGACGACGACGGCGAGGCCGTCAGCAGCCGACTCGGCCGGTACCAGCACAGCCTGGACAGCGTCCTCGACATCGAAGCCGGCCTGCGGGAAATCCTCATCCATTCCCGCCACGACACCGCCGTCAACGCCCTCGGCACCGTCCTGGACACCGAAGCCGGACTGGCCGGCATCCTCCCGCCGTCACCCCAGCCCCAGGCCTTCTCCGACACATCCGGCACACACCGCCACCCCCACACAGGGGACTTCCTTCCCACACTCAGCCCCGCAGACCGCATGGGCCTACGCGAGCACCCGGACGTCAAAGCAGCACAACGCGCACTCGCCCGCGACCGAGTCCGTGTCCGCGACCTCGCCCTCGACCTCGCCCACGACCTTGTCCGCGACCTCGCCCTCGACCTCGCCCGCGACCTCGCCCACATCCTTGTCCGCGACCTCGACCTCGTCGTCCGCGACCGCGTCCGCGACCTCGACCTCGACCTCGCCCGCGACCGCGCCCTCGACCTTGTCCGCGCCCTCGCCCTCGCCCTCGCCCTCGTCGTCCGCGACCGCCGCCTCGCCCTCAACCTCGCCCGCGCCCGCGCCCTCGCCCGCGCCCTCGCCCGCGCCCGCGCCCTCGACCTCGCCCTCGACCTCGCCCTCGAGCGCGCCCACGTCCTCGACCTCGACCTCGACCCCGACCTCGCCTGCGACGCCGCCCTCAACCTCGACCCCGCCCTCAACCTCGACGCCTTCATCGAAATCCGTACCAATGAGGTTTGCCGGGCCATTGGCTCGGTCCTACGCCAAGACCCCCCCGTACTCGATGCCGCATCGGTGCCCACACTCCTGGACGACTTCACCCATGACGACCTGCGCGACACTGACCTGAGGGGCATCGACTTCAGCGGAGTGCATTGGTCACAGCGCACCCAATGGCCCCCGGTCGTAGACATCGAAGCCCTCAAAGCCCGCTCGGACGAGACACCGCCTGGAAGCGGAATCTGGATCGTCCGGTCCGGAACCACAACCGTCCGAGACTTCGCCGATCTGACATGAGAGGTTTCAGGTCCGCACGCAGTGTGTTGAGACACCGCACGGCCAACGAAGCTCTGGAGTAGATCACGTTTGCGGCTGGTGACAGGGTTCTTACGGGTAGCCCGAGATCACGGGCACAGACGGCAACGTCTACGCCGCCCGCCATCCGGCGCCAGGTGACCCATTTCTCGAAACGGGTCACCTGCAAGACGCGCCCTCCGCGCCGCAGGCTGGCGCCCCTTGTTGGCCTTGAGGTGGTCGGGGACGGCGAGGGCCAGCCACACCGCCCGCTCCCACTCGGTGAAGGGCACGGCGTCGGCGACGCGCACGGCGAGGCTTTCCGCCGGCCGATAGTGGCCGTGTTCGAGGTTGTTCAGGTGGCTAGTGCTGGCCCCGGTCGCGCGGGCCAGGGCGAGCAGTGATGTTCCGCCGCGGTGCCGTGCCTGCCAGAGGAGTGCCCCGTATCCGGGTGCCGCTGGCCATCGAGTTTGAATCACCATCGAGACTCCTGCCTACGAATCAAAGAATCAGCATCCTCTATCCCTGCGAATCGTAGGCTGACTGGCGTAAGCTGCAAGCAGGACACTCTCTTCGCCCTGCCGCCGCGCCCCGCCCGTGATGGGACTGGCGAAGGCAACAGCAGACGGACAGGCCCGTGATGGGCGGCCCGATGGCGGTCCCCGCAGGAATGCCGCTCATGACCAGGGGTCACCTCGATGTCGAACCGCCGCTTCTCAGGTACTCGTCTGCGTGCAGCACGCCAGGCGGCCGGCCTCACCGCCGGCGACGTTGCCGCACGCGTCCACCGCAGCCCCTTCGCGGTCTGGTCATACGAACGCGGCCGTGTACGCCCCCCGGTCGATATCGCTTCGGGACTCGCCGAAGTGATCGGCGTCCCCCTCGACGACCTGCTCGATGAAGACCGCGGGGCGGTGGCCTGATGCCCGGGGCCTTTCGCATCGCCGAGGGTTACGTCGAGGTCACCGCAGACCAGAGCGCCTACGACCGGTCGATTGACCGGTTGAAGAACGCCCGGCACACGGTCAAGGTCGGCCTGACCCTGGAACGGGAGCAGGACTTCACGGCCCGCCTCGCGAGAATCACCGCGGACCGGCGGCTCCGGGTGTCGCTCGACGTCGACAGTAGGGTCCTGGACCGGCTGCGGCTGCGGGACCTGACCGTCACCGTGAAGCCGCTCATCCCCGACGCCGCCCTGCGGCGCGTCACGGCCCAGCTCGACCGGCTGACCGCAGACCGCATGGTGAGGATCCTGGCATCAGTCGACACCCGGGTCGCGGCCGACGAGCTGCGGAACCTGACGGCCCGCCGGCGCGCCCGTATCGGTGTCGACGTCGACACCCGGGTTGCTGCCGATGACCTGACGAACCTCACCCGTCGCCGCACGGTCAGTGTCGTGGCGCAGGCGAACACCACCGAAGCCCGTACCCGCCTCGACGTGCTGACCCGCGATCGGCGCATGAACGTGCACGTCGACTTCGACCGCTCCGCCCTGTCGACGCTGACGTCGTCCCTGTCGTCCCTCGGCAGCGCAGGGGGGAGCGGCGGCGGTCTCGGCGGGCTGATCGGCTCGCTGATGAGCCTCAAGGCTGCGGCGATCCTGGGGTCCCCGGCGATCCTGGGCCTGTCTCAGGCCATCGTTGAGATGGGTCCGGCGTCCGCGCTGGCCGTACCGGCGGTCCTGTCGCTGGCGTCTGCGTTCGCCGCGATCAAGATCGGCACGGGCGGTATCGGGGATGCCATCAAGGCGGCCCTTGCCCCGGCGACCAGCAGCGGGGCCAGTGCGACCCGGTCCACCAACCAGGTCGCCGACGCCCAGCGGAACCTGGCGCGGGCCGCGCAGTCCGCCGCGGACTCCAATCGGTCGGCCGTGCAGCAGGTGGCCGGTGCGGAACGGGACCTCGCCCAGGCGCAGCGGTCCTCGCTGGCGGCGCAGCAGCAGGTAAACGCGGCCCGCAAGCAGGCCGCGAGGGACTTGCAGGATCTCAACAACAACCTGGTCGACGCCCAGAACGGGGAGAAGGACGCCCAGTTCGCGGTCAAGGACGCGGCGAAGGATCTGGCCGACGCGCAGAAGACCGGCGACCCCGACGCCATCGCCCGCGCCCAGCTCGCCTACGACGAGGCCGTCCAGTCCCTGGTCGAGCAGCAGCAGCAGGTCCAGCGACTCAGCGACGACACGAAGGCCGCGAACAAGGCCGGGGTGGAAGGAAGCGACCAGGTCAAGCAGGCCAAGCAGGCGGAAGCCGACGCCGTCCAGGATGTCGCGGACAAGACGCAGGCCCTGACGAACGCCCAGATCCAGCAGGCCCGCACCGCGCAGGCGGGCGCTGACGCGATCCTCCAGGCGCAGGAAGCCCTCACGCAGGCCGGTGCGTCTGCGACGAGCGGTACGGGCGCGGTGAACACCTTCGCTCAGGCCATGGCGAAGCTCGCTCCGGCGGCCCGCGGGTTCGTTACTGCGGTGGTCGCGCAGCGTGCCGCCTGGGCCGCGCTCAAGCTGGACGTGCAGCAGAAGCTCTTCTCCGGGCTCGGTGCGAGCTTCACCACGATGGCGAACGCGGCGCTGCCGTCGCTGCGGGCCGGCCTGTCCGGTACTGCCGGGGTCCTCAACGAGATGGCGAAGAACGCCATGTCGGCCGTGACGAACCTGGGGAAGACCGGCACCCTGCGGAGCCTGTTCGACGGGCTCAACGGGGGCCTGGTGCCCCTGTCCCGTATCC
The DNA here is from genome assembly GCF_036815005.1 of Streptomyces sp. IBSBF 2435. NCBI lineage: Bacteria > Bacillati > Actinomycetota > Actinomycetes > Kitasatosporales > Streptomycetaceae > Streptomyces > Streptomyces sp. IBSBF 2435. Next base: position 34,784 of record NZ_JAJSYW010000027.1, read on the forward strand.
CGGGGCAGTTCGTGACGGGGCTGGCGCAGATCGGTGTGGCCGCAGCGCCGGCGTTCCAGAAGCTCACCGAGGCGGCCGGGCGGGGCGCGGACAGCATCAGCGCGAAGCTCACCGCGGCGTTCAAGGACGGCCGCCTCACCAAGGCCATTGACGACGCGGTCGACCTGGTGAAGCAGCTGGGTCCGATCCTCGCCAACATCGGGGGAATCCTCGGGTCGCTGTTCCAGGCCGCCAACACCTCCGGTGGCGGGTTCCTCAACACCCTGAAAACGATCACGGGGGCGTTGAACACGGCGTTCAGCTCCCCGGCGGTACAGGACGCACTGCGGGCACTGTTCTCGACGTTCTCCCTGATCGCGAAGACCGCCGGCCCGCTGCTCATCACCGCGCTGGAAACCATCGTCCCCGTCGTCACTGCCCTCGGCCCGCCGGTGCAGGCGCTGGTGAAGGGGCTGGGGTCGGCGCTGGGACCGGTCATCAAGGCGCTGGGCCCGCCGCTGATGGCGGCAGCCGGCGCCATCAGCGCGCTGCTGACCGCCCTCAACCCGGTACTGCCCGTCGTGGGCCAGCTCGTCGGAGCGCTGGCGTCCGCGCTGACGCCACTGCTCAAGGCCATGGGCCCGCTGTTCGCATCCCTTGCCCCGATCCTGACGACCCTGGTCCCGCCGGTGGAGCTGCTGGCACGCTCCCTCGGGGCGGCGCTTACGCCCATCGTCGCCGCCCTCGGCCCGGTGCTGGTGGCAGTCGCGCGGGCGATCGGGGCGGCCGTGACGGCGGTCTCTCCGCTGCTGGTCGTCGTCGGGCAGATGATCGCAGCCTTGGGGCCGGTGCTGACGCCGGTGCTGGGCATCGTCACCGGCCTGTTCACCGCGCTGGCGCCGGTGGTGGCTCAGCTGGGCAAGTCCCTGCTGCCGCCGTTCATGAAGATCGTCCAAACCCTGTCCGGGGTGTTCTCCGACCTCGGCCCCGTCCTGGGTGCGGCCCTCGACCAGCTCGGATCACAGGGCCTGGTGCCGATCGTCGCAGCCCTGGGCACGGCCATCGGGGGGCTTGTCAGCCGGTACGCCGAACAGTTCGTCGGCATGTTCCAGGCGCTGCTGCCGGTCATCCCGGTACTGATCCCGGTGGTTGTGCAGCTCGCGCAGTCCCTGGCGCAGATCCTGACCGCGGTGGCGCCGCTGCTGCCGCAGGTGGTGTTGCTGTCGACCCAGCTCCTCACGCAGCTGCTGCCGGCGATCCTGCCGCTGCTGCCGGTCGTCGCCGACCTGGCGACTGCTCTGATCGGCCTGGCTACGGGAACGATCACGAACGTCGTGATGCCGGTCCTGGGCGGCCTGGTGGCGTTCATGGGCGGCCTGCTCGGTGCGCTGCAACCGGCGATTGACGCGGTCACTGCTGTCACGAAGGGCATCGCCGCCGCGTTCCAATGGCTGTTCGATGTACTCGTCGGGCACAGCATCATCCCGGACCTGGTTACGGCGATCATCGGCTGGTTCACGCTGCTGTGGGACCGCGGTAAAGCGATCTTCGACGGGCTGCGCCGGGACGTCCAGCAGATCTGGAATAACCTCACCGCGGGAATCCGCCAGGCCTGGAACAGCTTCTGGTCGGGACTGTCCGGGGCGATCACCTCCGCCCGCACGTGGATCAGCGGCCAGTTCACATCGCTGCGCACCAGCGTCACGAACACCTGGAACGGCCTGTGGAACGGGGTGTCGTCGAAGTTCACCTCGACGGTCAGCTCGGTCCGCACGTCGATCGGCGCCTTCTCAAGTGCGACGAAGGCAGTGTTCACCGGGCTGCGGGATTCGCTGGGCACCATCTGGAACGGCATCACGGAGAAGTTCGCCGGCCCGGTCCGGTTCGTGATCAGCAAGGTGTACGGGCAGGGCATCGAGAAGATGTGGAACAAGATCGCGGGGAAGATCTCTTCGAAGATCACCCTGCCGGATGTCCCCCTCGGCTTCGCCGCCGGCGGTGTCGTCCCGGGCAAGGGCACCAGGGACACGGTGCCCGCGATGCTCACCCCCGGTGAGCGGGTGCTGTCGCTGGCCCAGGTCGCCAAGCTCGGCGGGCACCCGGCGATCGACCAGGCGGTCGGCAGCAGCAGGAACAGCGGCCCCTACTACGGCATCGGCGGGACGATCGGCGGTGTCGTCAAGGGCGTCGGTGGGGCCATCGGAGACGCCGCCGGGTGGGCGAAGGACATTGTGCGGGGCGGTCTCGCGAAGGCCGCCGAGGCGGCCATCAAGGAGTTGGTGAACCCGCTCATCGCCCGTATCCCGTCCGGGTCCGGCGACTTCTCCCGCATGATCAAGAGCGTGCCGACGTCGATCCTCGATCAGATGCTCGGGTTCCTCCGGGACGACGACAAGAAGAACACCGCCGGGCAGATCAACTATTCGCCCGTCGCCGGGGTCGCCCAGTGGGCGTCCACCATCACCCAGGCCCTCGGCCTCCTCGGTCAGCCCGGATCGTGGCTGGGCACCGTCGAGCGGCGCATGAACCAGGAGTCCGGCGGCAACCCGCGGGCCGTCAACCTCTGGGACAGCAACGCCAAGGCGGGGCACCCGAGCGTCGGCCTCATGCAGGTGATCCGGGGGACGTTCGACACCTACGCGGGGCAGTTCCGGGGGCGCGGCCCGTCGATGTACGGCGTCTCGACCGACCCCCTTGCCAACACCTATGCCGGCCTGAACTACGCCCTCCACCGCTACGGGTCCCTCAGCGCCCTGAACCGGCCCGGCGGGTACGACCAGGGCGGGCTCCTCAAACCCGGGGCAACGATGGCCGTCAACCGCACCGGCCGGCCCGAGGCGGTCCTGAACCCCGCCGACTACGCAAGCTTCCAGGCCCTGGTGCAGAACGGGGGCGGCGTCACCATCGAGGCCGTCAACATCGCCGGTAGCTTCGACTTCACCACGCCGGCCGCCCGCAAACACGCGGCAAAGGAGCTGGTTCGCGAGATGAACAACGAGCTGATCAGGTACAACAGCAGCATCAAGCGCCCGGGGGTCGGCCGATGAGCGAGCAGCGAGACGACGTCGACCTCAGCCCGAACCTGGCCATCCACCTCGCGGGGCGGGCGGTGCATCGTGCCTTGTGGATCGACTTCAACCTGCGGGCGGCGTGGCCGTGGATCGATCCGACGCTGCGCCGGTGCATGGTGCAGTTGTGGCTCACCCCGCAGCGCAAGGCGCTCAAGCACCTCGGCTACACCCGGGAAGGGGTCGTTGAGGCCCTGGTGGTCGACGAGCCGAGGCACCGCCTGTGGAGCGTGTACGAGTCCGCGCAGATCCAGCGTTTCGCCCAGGGTGCCCCAGAGGGCATCGAGTCGTGGGTGATGACGGTGGACACGGAGCCGCTGGCCCCGGACGTCGAGCGCCTCGCACTGTATGCGCCCCCTGCGGCCGGGGATGTCGCTGACGGGCCGTGGGTGACGCTGGTGATGCGCTACGCCGGGGGTGCTGGGTGGCGGTTGCTCAGCTTCGACGAGGACGTTCCGGTGCCCACGCCCGGCTGGCCGCCGACCCTGTGAAGGGCACGCGAGGGCGTAGACCCTGGCAGGTGACCAGCGTGTTTGCGGCTGCCCGGGGGGACTTCCCCGCCTACGCGGGCGGGCGGAGGGGTTTTCACGGTTCACCGTAAAAACACAGGTCAGCCAGGCTACGCGCCTGCGTAGCTTGAGCGTGCACTTCTGGGTGCCGATCATCACCGACAACCGGCTGATGGTGAAGCCCGCACCGGCTGCCTTGGGGGGCGTGTCTCCGGTGCGGGCTCCGTGACCGCGGTACCGCTACAGGTGCTGCTGTACCGCGGGTCTCAACGGCCGCCAGGCGGGGCGGGAAGGATGAACAAGCGAACCGGCCGGTCGTCCGCCGTGCGGGCCTGCTGTGCCTGCCTCAGCGCCTTCATGACCGCGGCGTAGCGCGGGTCGATCCATTCCACGGGGCTCCTCCTGCCGGCCACACTGCGGGTGTCAGCCGACGAGAGCGGCCACGTCGGACGGTGGGGCCGGGATGGGGTCGATCGGCCCGCACCTGGGCGCGTGCCCGCACGGGGCTGCAACCGGGATGCGGTTGTCCACAGGGGTTGTCCACAGCTCGGGGTCGGGGGTGTGGCCGTCCGATCGGATCAGGACCATGGTGCGGGCGAGGACGTCCGCCCCCTGCCGGGCCGTGTCGGGCCGCTCCGGGTAGTGGTGGACGAACACCCCGAGGCGGTCACACAGGCGCGCGTACACGGCGGTGTGGAGCAGCAGGGCGTGCCAGCCCTCATCCACGGTCCGTGAGGGGGCGATCGGGGCGCCTGGGTGTCGGGCGGCGGTGGCGACGAACGCCAGTGCCTCGGTGACGATCCGTCCGGCGGTGGCCGTGTCCATGCCCGGATTGTTGTCCAGCACCGTGGCGGTGACGTCGGCGAAGTCGCCCGGGGCCAGGAGCGCGCGGGGTGACGTTGGCTGCATGAATTCTCCAGTCGGGCGGGGTTCAGGGTGGTGGCCTGCCGCCGTGCCGCGCGGGGGCACAGCACGACGGCAGGGGTAGGGGCCACCGGTGCGTCAGCGACCCGGCAGCCCCAGCTTTAGGGGGCGCGGCGGATGCCGACCTGCGGCGGCCGGTCCGCCCCGGGGCCTGCCGGCCGCGGCTTGCAGCCGGGGTGCCGGTACTGCGGAATGCCGGGGCCTGACCCCTGCTCGATCACACCCGTCAGCACTGCCTCGACGTCCAGGGGGATCTGCTGGCAGCAGCCTGTGCAGTACCTCACCGGCCGTTCACCTCCGGGGGCAGCAGCTCCGCCAGGCCGGCGACGAGCGCCACGGCCAGCGGCGGCACGACAACGACGTACTGCCGTCCTTCCGCGTCATCCCGGAGGACGATCCGGCGGAGCACGTCTTCGTCCGCACCGAGGGCGCGAAAGACCGCCCGGAGGTCGTCGACGGTCTTCCAGCCGTCTGCTGTCTCGATGGTGCGGGGGAGGGCTAAGGTCGTCATTGCTGCGCCCCTCTACGGCGTGGCCACGCCCCGGGCCTGCCCAGCCGCGGGGCTTCTCTCTGCCCGCCCCCACGCCGGGCGCGGGACGGGCACCCTTCGACGCTAGGCGGGCCGTGTGCACCACACCGAGCAATGTGCACGAATGAACACGAGGTGACCCCGATCGAGGTCAACGGCCATGAGGCCCCCTTGACCGGCCACCCCAGCACGGCAACCGTTGTGTGTATCCGTGCACACCCCCAAGGCCGGAGGCAGGCCATGTCACTACAGTTCATCGGCATCGACCCCGACACCGAGGAAGGCGAAAGCCCCACGGTGTGGATCGACCAGGAGAGCCACGAGTTCGTCTTCCAGGGCTGGAGGCCCGACAGCGAACTCCAGCAGCAGTGCGAAGCGTTCCAGGTGCCGGGGCACGCCATCGGCATCCCGGACCACGAGGCTGTCGTCCGTATCCCCGCCAGGATGGTGGACATGATCAGGGAGGCGTGCGATGCCATCGAGCGGCCGGCCAGTCCCCACGTGGGATGAACTCCTCGGGTCGGCGCAGCGCTCCGCGATCCATCTGGAGATGCGCGACTCCTACGCCGTCGACAAAGAGAAGGGGCCGTTCGCCGACTGGCGGGCCGGTGTCCGCCTCGATCCCGACGACCGCGCCTCGTGGTGGCGGCCGTGGCACTCGCTGATTGCTGCGACGGTCGCCCGGGGCGTTGCCGTGCGCCGCGCCCGGGTTGTGTCCGAACCGGTCAGCGAGTACATCCGGTTCGAGCATTCCGGGACGTTCAAGAACCTTCTTGCCGGCGAGCAGGTGCGGTGGCTGCCGCGCCGGCTGGCATCGGAGATCGCACTTCCCGGCAATGACTTCTGGCTCATCGACGGCACCCTCGTCCGGTGGAACCACTTCACCGGCGAAGGCCATTCAGGAGGCGGGGAGATCAGCGAGAACCCGGCCGCCGCCAAGCTGTGCGCGACCGCGTTCGAAGAGGTCTGGGACCGGGCGATCCCGCACGACACGTACAAGATCCGATAGCGCAAAGGCAGCCAAGCCAGCTCATGTCCCTCTCCCCCTCGTCCACCGTTCAAGCGGCGCGGCGCGCCGTGGCGCAGCGCCTCCGGGAGATCCGGCTGGACGCCGGGATCAGCGGGACTGAGCTGGCCGCGCGCTGCGGCTGGACTCACTCGAAGACGTACCGGATCGAGGGCGCCCGCACGCCGCCGTCCGCAGAGGACATCCGCCGCTGGTGTGAGGCGTGCGGCAACGACGACCAGGCGCCCGGCATCGTCGCCCAGTCCCGCAACGCCGAGTCGATGTACATGGAGTGGCGGCGCAAGCTCCGGGCGGGCCTGGCCCAGCTACAGCACAGCTATGTCCCTCTGTTCAGGTCGACCAAGCTGTTCCGTGTCTACTCGCCCACCCTCGTCCCAGGGCTGCTACAGACCGAGGGGTACGCGGCCGGGCTGCTGTCCACCATCACCGAGTTCCGGGACATCCCCAACGATGTGGCCGCGGCCGTCGTGGCGCGCCTGGAGCGGTCGCGGATCCTTCACGAGGCGGGGCGCCGCTTCGTGTTCGTCATCGATGAGGCGGCGCTGCGCCATCAGGTCGCCGACGCCGAAGCGATGGCCGCCCAACTGGGGTACCTGCTGACCGCAGGTGCGCTGCCCGCGGTCTCGTTCGGGATCATCCCCATGACTGCGGCTCCGGGTCCGCTGTGGCCGGTGGAGACGTTCCACATGTACGACGACACTCTGGTGTCCGTCGAGCTGCTGTCGGCCCGTGTGACGGTCACGCAGCCAGCCGACATCGAGGTGTACGCGGCTGCGTTCGAGCGGCTGCGTTCAATGGCTGTGTACGGACCGCAGGCCCGCGCCCTGATCTTGAAGGCCATCGGCGCCCTTGGGTGAGCGGCAGCCGTGTGCCCGGCGTTAGGGTCCCCTCGATGACGCTGTGACGGTTCATGAGGGGGAAGCGGTGGATTTGGGCGTGGCTGTGCGCACTCGCAGAATTGTGGCCGGTCTGCTGCTGGCAGGTGTTGCCTTGCTGGTCGGCTCGGGGATGTGCATCGTGATCGGTGGTCGCGCCGAGACTGGTGCAGCCATCGTGGCCGCCTGCTTGGGCTGGGTCCTGGTCTGTGGCTCTCAGGCTCTTTCGGTGCTCTCCCGGCGTCGTCGATAGCCTCGTTGGGGGTGCTAGTGCGCAGGCCAGGGTGCGGTTAGGCCGCCTGCTGGGTTCTAGCAGGGGGCCGGGTCTCGCAGGGTCCCCAACGGCGACGGGCTCGCCGAGGCGCTGCGGTTGCTCGCCGAGGCGTACGGCGTCACCACCGCTTGACCCTGCGCACACCTCAGCCCCGCCACCAGCATGGTGACGGGGCGGAGGTGTGTCACGACTCGGTGACGCCGGGCGCCTCACCCCGCGGTGACGTGGACAATCACGGCCATGTCGGAGAACGAGAGACCCGCGAAGCCCTGGATCCGCCGCCGCAGCAGCCAGCTTGGCATCGCCCTGCTGCTGTTCATGGTGTGGTCGTTGGCCGCGAACCAGTGGATTGAGCGCGGTTGTGGGACCGCCCAGTCGTATGGCCTGGTCGTTACGCACTTCGGTGAGCCGGCGGCGAATCAGGGGTGCGAGTCCGAGCCCGGCGGCCCGGCGTACACCGACCAGTACGACAGGTAACGCCCCGCCAGCGACGGGGCGACGCGGTTCGGCTAACTCAGCGCCGCCAGGGACGGTCCTCAGTGGGCGCAGCGGGGGCGAGACGGCCGACTGCACGGAAGGCGCGCCAGGAGCCGGCGGCGAACGCGATACCGAACGCGATACCGAAGATGCCGCCGGTGAAGGTGGCCGTGATGGCCATCCCGGCGAGGAACAGACCGAGCAGGGCTAACGCGATCTTCTTCATAAATCCCCCTGGGAGTAGTCGGCCATGTTGCCACCGCGCGGGCCCCGCTCGCCGGGGTTCGGCGAACGGAGCGGGCGGTCATCAGCTACGCGCCGTCAACCGGCGGCCAGCAGCGGCAGTCCTCGGCGTCGGCGCCTTGCCCGATGAAGCAGGTGCCGTCAGCGGTTGTTGCCGCTTTGGCAGCCGTGGCCGATGGGCATGTGCTGGGCGCAGGCGGCGCAGTAGACGGTGGTGAGCTGGCGGTCGTCGAAGGCCGCGAGGATGAGGCGGATCATGTGCCTGTCGCCCCCTTCTGCGGGGTAGGTATGCGGTCGGTAGGGGCCGGGTAGGACGCGTCCTGACCTGGGGTTCCTACCGGCCTACCGGTCCCTTGGGGCATCGCCTGGGCGGTCGGGGGAGCGGGCTCGGGCAGGGCTGCGAGGCGGACGCCCCGGCGGTTGCGCGGGCGGCCTCCGGGGAGCGTCAGCTTGAGCTGGTCGGCGACCTCGATCCCGGCCTCTGCGAGGACGTCCGTGAGGGCCTCCTTGGTGTGGCCGGGCAGGGCGGTGAGGATGTGGTCGAGGTGGGCGCCCTTCCACCCGTGCTTGCCGGCGATGTCCCGGATGGTGTCGGCGATGGTGTCGGCGTCCAGCGGCGCCGGCTCCTCCGGGGCGGACTGTGCGGGGCTGGCCGG
>NZ_JAJSYW010000028.1:0-76988 GCF_036815005.1 Streptomyces sp. IBSBF 2435
TCCCGCCCCCGGCCGCACCATCCGGACGAGCCGCACCACCCCCGCGATCCCGCGGGCTACTCCTCCTGAACACCCGTCGGGCGGGCGCGGCATTGAGCCGTGCCCGGCCGACGGCCTGTGCGCCTACGCGTCGGGGTCGCTCCGTACGGGCGACGCCTCCGGCTCCGCGGGCAGCCCGGCCTCATGCCGGTCCTCCTCGGTGCGCTCCTCGAGTTCGTCCTCGTCGGGGCGTCCCGGCATCCCGCGGCTGTGCCCGGAATCCGGATCTCCCTCGACGGCCTTGTTGGACTTGTGGTGGTGTGCCATGACTGCTCCTGTTCGTCGTGGGAGTCGGCGGGCGGACCGTGCGGTGCAGCAGGTCCTGCGCGTCGGCGCGGAGCGCTGCCGGCCCGTTCCGAGCCGTCCTCGCCCCGGGCCGCCGACCCGCCGGCGTGATGCGGGGCAGACGCCTGACGACGGGGTTACCCACACTCAAACGCGTCGGCTGCCGGGCCGCAAGCGGGGCCGGTCGCGCCTCGCCGGTCCGCTCACGCCCCGGCGCCGATGGAGACCACCGCCGCGGTCCCGGGACCCTCGGGCGTGTCATAGGCCACCGCGTCGCCGGCCCGGCGTCCGAGCAGCCCGCGGCCGAGCGGGCTGTCGGCGGTCACCAGCTCCTCGTCCCGGTCGTCGGCCAGCTCGCCGATGTGCACGGTGTCCGTCGTACCGTCGGCGAAGCGCACCGTGACGGTGCTGCCCACCCCGACGACGTCGGAGCGCGGCGAAACACTTACCGTGGCGTCGTGCAGGCGTTCCGTGACATCGGCGATCCTGGTGTCCAGCCGCGCGACCTCCGTGGCACGCTGCAATTCGTCGGCCTGGTCGGCACTGTCGCCGGGCGCGTCGGCGTCATTTCCCCGCAGGGTCACCGCGTACGACCGGCGTTCGTCGCGCAGATCGGACAGTTCCCGCTCCAGCGCCCGATGCGCGTCGGGGCTGAGGGGCTCGGAGCCACCGGTCATTTCTGCTCCCGTGGTTGTGGGGCGGAGCCGGATAAAGGTGCGTCGTGCGAAAATTCGGCACCCGACATCATTTTAGTCCAGGTGCCTTCCTCCGGCCCGGTCGCCGCCGCTGCGACGGCGGCGTAGCGTGAAACGTACGAACGGGCCGCCACGCTCGGGACTTTGCGTACGTGAAGGAGCTGAAAGACATGGGCAGGAATTCCCCGGCCAAGGGCCACCATGGCCTGGGTGCGCGAGGACAGGGAAAGCAGCTCTACTTCCACACCCGGATTCCGCACGGGGAACAGCAGTCCGGGGACCCGCAGCTCGCCAAGCGCCACCAGCCGCACGACCACCGGCGGCGAGACGGCCACTGGGTCCCGTGACCCTGCTTCTCCATGACCCGCGCGTCGCCGCAACCACAGTGAAGGTGGCATGGTGGATACGTCTGATCTGACCCCTGAAATCCTGGCCGACCTGCGCAGTCCGCGGCCGTATCCCGCGATCACGCTGGCGATGCCGACCGATCCTGACCGGCCCTTCGGCGAGAAGGACCGCATCCTGCTGCGCGACCTCGTCACCGAGGCCAAGCGGCAGCTGGCGGACGACCCCGGCGTTCCGCGGGACGCCGGGCTGGAATTGCGGGACCGCCTGCTGGATCCCGAGGTGATCGAGCGCGCGGGAATTCCCTTTCACGCCGCCGGCGCACTGGTGGTCCATATCGCCGCGGGTGAGCCGGTCCAGGTGTGGCAGTTGGCGTCGTCGGCCGTCGAACCGCGGGTGGCCTTCGCCACCGAATTCCTCACGCGGTACGCGGTGGCCGCCGAGCAGCGCTCCCGGCCGTATGTGGTGCTCGTCCTCGACCAGGAGACGTGCCGGCTCTACCGCGGCTCGGCGCGGAAATTGGTGGAGGTGACGCGGCACGGTTTCCCGGACGCGCCGCGGATTCCGTCGCCCGAGGATTCGATTCCCGGGCCGATTCCGCACGCCGCGCCCTACGAGGGGCACGAGGAGCGGGTCAGGCAGTATCTGCGGACCGTCGACGCACGGCTCGGGACGGCGCTGAAGGAGCACGGCGGGGAGCCGCTGTTCGTCATCGGGGGCGAGAAGATCCTCGCGTTCTTCAAGGGCCTCACGAGCCATGGGAGCCACATCGCGGGCACGCTGCCGCTGACCGGCATGGACAAGGACCCGGCGCCCGACCTGGAGAAGCGGCTGGCGCCGGTGCTCGCCGGCTTCCGCGACCGGCAGGTCGCCGAGGCCGTCGCGGACCTCGACGCGTCTCGCGCCCAGGTGAAGTACGCGGGCGGTCCGCCGGAGGTGTGGACCGCCGTCGCCGACAAGCGGGTGCGCCTGCTGGTGGTGGAGGAGGGTGCCGAGCTGGCGGGCCGGATCGGTGGCGACGGCCGGATCCTGGACGTCGTACCGTTCCCGGAGCCGGTGACGCTGCCGGACCCGGGGCGGAGCACCGAGCCGCCCGCCGCAGGTGTGGCCACCGACATCGTCGAGCAGCTGGTGGAGAACGCCGTGCGGGCGGACTCCCGGGTGCTGTTCGTGCCCGACGAGACGCTTCCCGGCGCCGAGGGTGTGGCGGCCGTCCTGCGGTACTGACCCAGCCGGGAGCCGCGGGCCGTCGGCTTCGGGTATCCCGACGGCCCGCCCAGCGTCGTGGCCGGGGTCGGCTCCGCGGCCTGGGACCGGCTGGTGGGCGGTCCGCGCCCCGCGGACCTGCGCCACTGGTCCTCAACACCGTCACGGACCCGGACGGCACCGAGCGGAAGACCCTGCGCGACGACATGCCCTTCGGCAGCCACGGCGGCGGCGCATTCGGCACCTGCTTCCTCGGTGACGCCCGCACCCCGGCGCTGACCGAGGAGATGCTCCGCCATATGCTCCCCGGCGACGGCCCGGTCACGCACGACCGCATCCTCGACTTCTGCACGGCGGTCACCGGCGGCCTCTTCTTCGTCCCCGCCGCCGGCTTACTCGACGGCCTCGCCGACACCCCGCCGCCACCCCCGGCCGACGAGCGGTCCGCGTCCGGCGACGCGAAGACCGGCTAGCGCGCGGCGCCGGGAGGCGAAAGGGCCGCCGCCAATTCCGCGGCGTCCGGCGGGTTCGCCCCCGACCGGGAGACCGTCAGCGCCGCCGCCGTCCCCGCGCGGTGCAGCGTCCGTGCGAGAGTCGGCCCGTCGAACGCCGCCGGGAGGTCCGGCCGGGCCGCGGCGCCGGTCAGCCCGAGGCCGGCCATCGTGTCCAGCGCGGCCGACATGAAGGCGTCACCCGCCCCCACCGTGTCCGCGACCTCGACCACGACCGGCGCGCCCGTCACCTGCCCGGCCCGGGTGAAGGCGAGGGCGCCGGAACCGCCGAGGGTCACGAAGACGACAGCAGGGCCGAGTTCGAGCCAGCGCCGCGCCACAGAAGCGGCCGGCTCGCCCGGGTACAGCCACTCCGCATCCTCGTCGCTGGCCTTGACCAGGTCGCTCAGCGCCACGCACCGCTCCACCCGGGCCACCGCCTCCACCCGGCCGCCCAGCAGGGCGGGCCGCACATTCGGGTCGTAGCTGACCGTCGCCGACCCCCGCAGCCGGGCCGCCGCGTCCAGCGCCGCCGCCGCGCCCGGCGGCTGGACCGCACCGATCGACCCGAGGTGCACATGCCGTACGCCCGCCGGTACGTCCACCGGCCGCAGCGTCCAGCCGATGTCGAAGTCGTACGTGGCCGCTCCGCGCCCGTCCAGCGTCACCACCGCGGTCGGGGTGGCCACGCCGGCCTGCCCGTCCGTCAGCACCTTCACCCCGGCCGACGCCAGGTGCCCGCCGATCAGCCGCCCGGCGTCGTCCTGCCCGAGCTGGGTGAGCAGCGTCGTCGGCTGCCCGAGCCGGGCGAGCCCGTAGGCGACGTTCGCGGGACTGCCACCGGGGTGCGGCACATCGGGGCTGCCGGGGGTGCGGACGATGTCGGCGACGCATTCGCCGACCACCAGAAAGTCGCTCATCCGCTCATCCTCCCGCGCCGGCCACCGACCGCCACCGCGGGGTGCGGCCGGCAGGGCGCGTTCACGCCGAACCCGCGACCGGTTGGCCGGACTCGGCCGGAAGACGGCCCCGACGCGCGGTGCGGGGCTGGCAGGATGTAAGGATGGGGCACATGAACAATGTCTATTTCGACATCTCCATCGACGACGAGCCGGCCGGACGCATCGTCTTCCGGCTGTTCGACGACGTGGTGCCCGAGACCGCCAGGAACTTCCGCGAGCTGGCCACCGGCGAGCACGGCTTCGGCTACGCGGGCTCCTCCTTCCATCGGGTCATCCCGGACTTCATGCTCCAGGGCGGCGACTTCACCTCCGGTGACGGGCGCGGCGGCAAGAGCATCTACGGGGCCAAGTTCAAGGACGAGAACTTCCAGCTCAAGCACGACCGCCCGTTCCTGCTGTCGATGGCGAACGCCGGGCCGAACTCCAACGGTTCGCAGTTCTTCATCACCACCGTCACCACCGACTGGCTCGACGGCAAGCACGTGGTCTTCGGCGAGGTCGTCGAGGGTGAGAAGCTCGTCAAGCTGATCGAGGGCAAGGGCTCCCGCAGCGGCAAGCCCTCCTCGAAGGTCGTCATCACCGCGTCCGGCACCGTCGAATAACCGTCCCGGGCACACGGCCGGGTCCCCGCCCAACCGCCCCCGATGACGTGAAGGGTCCCCGCGGGCCGCGGGCCCGCGGGGACCCTTCACGCGTCCCGCCGCGCCGACGGGTCAGCCGTGGTGCCCGCCGAAGTCCCCTCCGTGGTGGCTCCCGTGTGGGAAAGCCCGAAGGCGGCGGTCCCCGCGTCCGGCGGCCTCGGAGCCGGTGGCACCGGAGCCGCTCAGCGCAGTACGGCCGCCAGCAGGTCGGCCGCCGCCCGGACGGCGGGTGACGGTGAGTATCATGCCCGGTTTGCGACGCCGTCGGGCGCGCCGTACCCGACCTGGGCAGGCAGCTCCTCCACGAGGCCACGCCGGACGCGGCGGCGGGAGAGCGGACCACCCCGGCTGAGCCGCCGCCCGGTACGCGCGGCTACACCGATTCCTGGCCGTCGAGCCGCACCCGGCCGCCGACCTCGATGAAGTCCCCGGGGTACGGGGCCGTCATGATCTGGGAGCCGAGGCCCTGCGCGATGTTCAGCGCGCGGCCGAGCTGCTGGGTGAGCAGCAGCGCCGCCGCTCCGGTGGCCTCGTCCTCCTCGATCCCGTCGTCGCGGCCGGGAAAGGCCCTGGCCCTGATGCGGCCCGCCGCCCTGTCCTGCCAGGCCCAGGCGTAGATCCACTCGCCGGGCGGCGGCACCGGCAGCGCGTCCACCTCGTCGGCCGAGGCGTACTGCCGCAGGGTGCGGGGCGGCGCCCAGGCGGCCATCGCCTCGATCCAGCTGAACTCCCCGTCGAGGCGTACCCCCACCACCCCGGCGGGCGTGATGAGTTCGGGCAGGTCGAGCAGCCAGCCGGTGCCCACGCAAGGGTGCCCGGCGAAGGGCAGCCGCAGGGTGGGCGTGTAGATGTCGATACCGCCTCGCTCGGGGTCGTCCACGAAGACCGTCTCGCTGAACCCCAGCTTCCCGGCCAGCAGTTGGCGCTCGCGGGGGTCGGTCATGGCCGACCCGTCGCGTACGACGGCGAGTTCGTTGCCGTGACGGCCGTCGGCTCCGCAGAAGACGCGCAGTACGTCGTAGTCGGTCACTGGGGCAGTCAACCACGCCCGGCGGCACCGGACGACGGCCTTCCGCCCCCGCCGGGCGGCCCGGCTACGTGTCCGCGAGGAGCGTGGCCACCAGGCCGCGGGCCCAGTCGCCCGACGCCGGCCGGTCGCTGAAGACCGCCCGGTAGTACAGCGGTCCGAGCAGTGTGTCGACGGCCCGCTCCAGCTGGGGCACCCCGCCGCCCCTGGCCCGCTCCCGCTCGATGATCGCGCCGAGCTGCTCGTGCCGGTCGGCCGTGCACGCGCAGCCGCCCTCCGGGCCCGAGCCGATGGCCGCGCGCATCAGGGCGAGGACATCGGGGTCCGCGAGGTCGGTGGCGACGTCGCCCATCCACCGCTCCAGGTCGCCGGCCAGGGAGCCGGTGTCGGGCACCACGACATCGCCGCTGAAACGGCTGGTGGCGACATCGGCCAGCAGCTGGGCCACCGATCCCCAGCGCCGGTAGACCGTGGTCGGGTGCACCCCGGCTCGCGCGGCGACAGCGGGAATGGTCAGGGCCTCGGCCGGTCCCGCGCCGGCCAGTTCCTCGACGGCCCGGTGCACGGCCGCACGTACCCGGGCGGAGCGACCGCCGGGCCGTGTCTGGACTGCTTCGCTCATACCGAAATTATCGCACTCATCGTTGCGTTAGCATAGCGGTCACTAACGCAACGATCACTGCCATCGGAGATTCGTATGCCCGTCGCGCCGATGCACCACGACAAGAGCCCCGCTGCCCCGGACGCCCGGCGGAGCACGGCCGGGCGACGCGGGCTGAGCCGGCCCGCCGCGTTCGCCGCCATCGCGGCGATCTTCGTCCTGTTCATGGCCGCGTCCAGCGCGCCGTCCCCCCTCTACGTCGTCTACCAGCACGAGTGGAGCTTCTCCGCGTCCACGCTGACGACCGTCTTCGCCGTCTACGTCGTCGGCATGATCGGCGCGCTCCTGGTGCTCGGGGCGCTGTCCGACCACATAGGCCGCCGTCCGGTCCTGGTCTCGGCGATCGCGCTCGAAGCGGTGGCGATGGTGCTGTTCATCGTCGCCGGCGACGTCCCGCTGCTGCTGACGGCCCGCTTCGTGCAGGGCGTCGCCACAGGAGCGGCGATGACGACACTCGGCGCGACGCTGGTCGACCTCAACCCGCCGCACGCACCGCACCGCGCGGGAGTCATCACCGGCGCCGCGCCGACGTTCGGCCTCGGCCTGGGCGCGCTCGGCTGCGGCTTCCTCGTCCAGTACGGGCCGCACCCGACCCGGCTGGTGTACGTGCTGCTGCTCGCAGGCCTGGTGCTGGCCGGCCTGCTCGTCGCCGTACTGCCGGAGACCTCCCAGCAGCGGCCGGGCGCCGCGCGCTCGCTCCAGCCCCGGCTCGGCGTCGCCCCCAGGCTGCGGGCCGACCTGATCGCGCTGGTGCCGATCCTGGTGGCCAGCTGGGCGCTCGGCGGGCTCTACCTCGCGCTCGGCCCGTCCGTGGCCGTGGGCCTGTTCGGCCTGTCCAGCCACGTCGTCGGCGGTCTTGTCGTCACCCTGCTGTGCGGGCCTGCCTCGATCACGGCGTTCGCGCTGCGCGGCTGGCCGACCGAGCGCACGCTCGCGCTGGGCGCAGGCCTGCTGGTGGCCGGTACGGCGGTCGGCCTGGCCGGGGTCGAGGCGCACTCGGTCACGGCGGCGGCCCTCGGTACGGCCATCGCCGGTGTGGGCTTCGGCGGAGCGGGCCTGGCCAGTTTCGGCACCCTGGCCCGGATAGCGGAACCGGCCGAGCGGGGCGAGCTGTTCGCGGTCGCCTTCGTGATCTCCTACCTCGCCTTCAGTATCCCGGCCGTCGTCGCCGGGTTCGCCACCACCGACGTGGGCCTGCACAGGACCGCGGTCGTCTACAGCGCCGCCGTCATCGCCTTCGGCGCGCTCGCGCTGGTCGCGCAGCGCGTGCGCACCGGGCGCGCCGCCGTGGCCGGTCAGGCCGACCGCACGGCGGCCTGACCCGGGGGAAGCAGCAGGGCGGCGCGGTGCCGCCGGTCGGCCCGGCGCCGCGCCGACATCCGTGAAGACGGCCGCCCACGGCCGTGAAGACCGGCGACCCCGGCCGGCAAAGGGCAGGGCGCCGGTCCGTACCCCGCGTGCGGACGCGGCCCCGTCCGGCATCATGCTGCGCATGAGCGGCTCCGAAGTCACCAGCGGCCCCGGCGCGGGCAAGGCGGCACACAGCAGGGTCCCGATGACCGGGCGCGATCCGGAGGAACCCGGCAGGGTCTCCTCACCTCTGGAGCTGCTGTTCGACCTGACCTTCGTGGTGGCGGTCGGCACCGCCGCCTCGCAGTTCGCCGAGATGCTCGCCGAGGACCATCCCGGGCAGGCGGTCGTGGCCTTCGTGCTGGCGATGTTCGCGATCAGCGTCGCCTGGATCAGCTTCAGCTGGTTCGGCTCCGCGTTCGCCACCGACGACTGGCTCTACCGGGCGCTGACGATGGTGCAGATGATCGGCGTCGTCATCTTCTCGCTCGGCCTGCCGGCGATGTTCCACTCCGTCCAGGAGGGCCACCACCTGGAGTTGCGGGCGATGGTGATCGGCTACGTCGTGATGCGGATCGCGATGGTGCTGCACTGGTGGCGCGCCGCCACCGAATCACCCTCCTTCCACAAGGTCGGGACGGCCAACATCCGCTGGACAGTGATCGTCCAGGCCGGCTGGATCGCCGTGGGCTTCACCGACCTGCCGATCGCCGCCGTCTTCGCGGCCTTCGCCGTGCTCGGCGTCCTGGAACTCGTCCTGCCGGTCATCACCCAGGGCGAGGCGGGCGCCACACCGTGGCACCCGCACCACGTGGCCGAGCGGTACGGCCTGTTCGCGATCATCACGCTGGGCGAGGGCGTGGTCGGCACCGTCGCCTCGTCCGGTGAACTCCTCGGTGGCGCCGACGGGACGCAGTGGAGCGGGAACGCGGTCGCCATCGTCGTCGCCGGCGTCGGGCTCACCTTCGGCATGTGGTGGGTGTACTTCGCGACCCCCTTCGGCGACATCCTCGCCCGCCGCCGGGGCCGCGGCTACCTCTTCGGCTACGGGCACATCCCGCTGTTCCTCGGCATCGCCGGCGCCGGGGCGGGGCTGCACCTGGCCGGCCTGCAACTGGAGCAGCACTCGGAACTCGCCGACACCACCGTCGTCCTGTCCCTGGCCCTCCCCGTGGGCCTCTACCTGGTCATGGTCTATCTGCTGCACACCCTGCTGCTGTCCGCGGCGGACTCCTTCCACCTGCTGCTGATCTCCCTCACCCTCGCCGTCCTGCTCGCGGCCGTGCTGCTGTCGGTGGCCGGTGCCGCCATCGCGGTGTGCCTGCTGGTGCTCATGCTCGCCCCGTTCGTCACCGTGATCGGCTACGAGACGGTCGGCCACCGCCACCAGCAGGGCATGCTGGACGACCTCACGGCCCAGCGGCACTGAGCGGCCCGCACAGTGCCCTGCCCGGCTGCCCGGCTGTCCGGCTGTCCGGCTGTCCGGCTGCCCGGCTGTCCGGCGTACGGCCCGGGCGGGCCGCCGGGCCGCGGCGGCGTCCGCGGGCCATGCTGCACCCATGGCTGACCTCCCGCTGATCGCGCCGATGCTCGCCACCCCCGGCCGCCTGCCGCTGCCCGGCGGGGACGGGGGGTGGGCGGTGGAGACCAAGCAGGACGGGCAGCGCGCGGTGGTCCACGCGCCCGGTGACGGTACGGCGCTGGTCCGGTCCAGGAGCGGCGAGGACATCACCGCGGTCTACCCGGAGCTGCGCGGCCTCGGCGGCGCGCTCGGCGCGGTCCCCGCGGTCCTGGACGGGGAGGTCGTCGCGCTCGACGCGTCCGGCCGGCCGGACTTCGAGCGGTTGCAGGCCCGGATGGGCCTGCTGCGCTCACCGGGCCGCGCGGCCCGACTCGCGACCACGACGCCGGTACATCTGATGATCTTCGACGTCCTCCTGCTCGGCGGACGGGACCTGACGGGCCGTCCGTGGACCGAGCGGCGCGAGGTGCTGGCCTCGCTCGGCCTGGCCGGTCCGCGCTGGTCGGTGCCCGCGGCCGTCGTCGGCCGGGCGGCGGAGGCGCTGGAGGCGACGCGGGCGGCGGGTCTTGAGGGCATCGTGTGCAAGCGGCTGACGTCCGTCTACGAGCCCGGAGTCCGGTCGCGGTCGTGGATCAAGATCCGGAACGTACGGACGCAGGACGTGATCGTCGGCGGGTGGGTGCCGGGCAGCGGGCACCTGGCCGGGCTGCCCGGTGCGCTGCTGGTCGGCGAACACCGCGACGGAGCCCTGCGCTATCTCGGCAGCGTGGGCACCGGCTGGTCCGACCGCGAGCGGGCCGTGCTCGCCCGCCTGCTGGACGTCGCGGCGACGGACACCTGCCCCTTCCGCCCGGCCCCGCGGGTGCCGCGTGCCCGGTGGGTGCTGCCCCGCCTGGTCGGCGAGGTCGGATACTCGGCCCGGACGCGGGCCGGCCTGCTGCGGCAGCCGTCCTGGTACCGGCTGCGCCAGGACCTCGCTCCCGGCGACGTCGCCTGACCGGACCGGCCGCCCCGGACGCCGTTGTCATCCGCTGCCCCGGACGCGCCGTCACCTGCCGCCTTCGCCGGCCTGCTGCGGCGGGAGGCCTCGGGAGAGGTAGCCGCCGAGAGTGCCGGCGATGACGGCCATGACCTCGCCGGCGGCGGGGTGGACGAAGAAGTGGCCGCCGGGCAGGACACGCAGCCGGGCGCCGGCGGCGGACTGCCCGCGCCAGCCGTCCAGGACCCGCACCGGCACCAGCGGGTCGTCGGTACCGCCGAAGACGGTCAGCGGCACCCCCAGGGGCGGCTCCGGGCGGTATTCGTACGTCTCCAGCAGCGAGAAGTCGGCCCTGAGAGTGGGCAGCATCAGCGCCATCAGCTCCTCGTCGTCGAGCATCTCGCGAGGGGTGCCGCCGAGAATGCGCAGCTCGTCCAGGACGTCGGCGTCGGGTGCCCCGTGGATCGGGGGACGGTTGCGGGGCGTGCCGGGGGCGGCTGCCCCGGACACGAACAGGTGGGCGGGTGGCGGGAGTTCGCGGCGGCGCAGGGTCCTGGCCAGCTCGAAGGCGAGCAGGCCGCCCATACTGTGCCCGAAGACCGCGTAGGGCCGGTCGAGGTGGGGCGCCAGCGCGCCCGCCAGCGCGTCGGCCAGCGGCCGCATCCGGCTCAGCGGCGGTTCGCCGATCCGGCCGCCGCGGCCGGGCAGTTCCAGCGGGCAGACCTGGAGGCCGCCGGGCGCCAGGGCGGGCCAGCCGCGGTAGGCGGCGGCGCTGCCGCCGGCGTAGGGCAGGCAGAACAGCCGCACCGCGGCGCCCTGGTCGGGCTCGCCGCGGCCGAACCACGGGTTGTGCACGTCGGTCCTCCTTCGTCGCGCGGACACCGGCGCCGCTCGGCCCGGCCCGTACCGCTGGTCAGTCCGTCAGCCTCAGGGCGCCCGACGGGCAGCGCCGTACGGCCTCCTCGGCGTCCCCGATGTGAGTGTCCGCCGGCGCGGGCCGCAGCAGCAGCACCGTCCCGTCCACGTCCGACTGGTCGAACAGGTCGGGCGCGGTCAGGGCGCACATGCCCGAGCTGGCGCACATGTCGGTGTCGGCCTCGATTCGCATCCTCGGCATCTTCCGGTTCGCGGGGGAGGGGCGGGACGTGAACGGCGCCGGGGGCCGTCCGCAGCAGGGGGATCCGGGTCAGGCGGCCATGCCGCCGTCGATCTGGAAGGTGGCCCCCGTGATGTAGCCGGCCCGGTCGGACAGCAGGAAGGACACGAGGTCGGCGACCTCCTCGGGGCGCCCGAAACGGCCGAGCGCGGCGCGCTGCTCGAACCGGTCGCGTACGTCCTGCGGCAGGGCCAGTACGGGGTCGGTGGCGATGAAGCCGGGCGCCACGGTATTGGCGCGGATGCCGTAGCGGCCGACCTCGCGGGCGAGGGACTTGGTGAAGCCGATGATCCCGGCTTTGGACGCGGCGTAGTTGGTCTGCCCCGCGTTACCGTGCAGGCCCGCGATGGAGGACAGGGTGACGATCGCGCCGCGGCGCCGTCTGATCATGTCGCCGACAACGGCGCGGCAGACGTGGAAGACACCGTCGAGATTGGTGCGCAGCACACCCGTCCAGTCCTCGTCCTCCATTAGCGCCAGCGGCTGGTCGCGCAGCACCGCCGCGGAGGTGACGGCGGCCTGTACGGGGCCGAGGGCGTCCTCGACGGCGTCGACCAGGTCGTCCACGGCGCCCGGGTCGGCGACGTCGGCGCGGCGGACGAACGCCCGGCGGCCCAGCGCGCTGATCTCCTTCTCCACCTCACGGGCGGCGGAGTCGTCGGAGGCGTAGCAGACGGCGACGTCGTAGCCGTCCTGCGCCAGGCGCAGCGCGACGGCCCGGCCGATACCCCGGGAGCCGCCCGCCACCAGGGCGACGGGACGGGCGGTGCCGCTCATGCCTGGTCCTCGCTCTCCGCGGCCTCCGCGGCCAGCAGTTCGAGCAGCTGCGCTTCCACTTCCTCGTCGGTGAGCCCGGCAAGCGGGTCGAGGCCGTCCGCCGCGTCGTCGCCGAGGCCGCGGTCCAGGACCTCGATGGTGCTGCGCGGACCGGCCGCGCCGGGGCCGGCGCCGGGCGCGGAGTCGAGCAGGTCCGCGGTGTGGGCGACCGTGGGGCGGTCGAAGAACGCCCGCAGGTCCAGATCGGCGCCGAGCCGGGCCTTGATACGGGTGCCGATCTGCACGGCGGCCAGCGAGTGGCCGCCCAGGGCGAAGAAGTCGTCGTCGACGCCGACCCGCTCCAGGCCCAGGATCTCCTGCCACACCTCGGTGAGTGCCTGCTCGCGGGGCGTGCGGGGGGCGACGTACGGCGTGGCGAGGTCCGGCCGCGGGTGGGTGCCGCCGGGCGGGCCGAGCTGGTCCATCTCCCGCGCCAGCAGTTCGGGCGTCAGCGTACGGGCAAGGGCGCGGACGCCGTCGAAGTCCCGGTGGGAGACCACCAGGTGGCCGGGGCGGCCGGCGGCGGCGAGGATACGGGCGAAGGCGTCCTGGCCCTGCCGCTCCGTGATGCCCTCGCCCAGGGTGCGCAGCACCTCGGGTCCGGCCTGCTCGTGGTGGCCGTCCTGGTCCGGGTGCTGCCCGGGCTCCGCCGAGGCGCGCAGGATCTGCTCGCGCAGGCCGCTCAGATCGTTGATCCGCTTGATGGTGAAGTCGCTGATGCTCACCAGCACCCGGCCGTCGGGGTCGAGGATCTCGATGTCGCACGTGCTGGTCTCGCCCGCCGAGTCCGCGGGTTCCTTCATCCGGACGTACGCGTGGACGGTGCTGGTCAGACCATGGGTGAAGCGCAGCCTGCGGTAGCTGAACGGCAGGTAGTAGGTGTCCGGGGCGTGCACCCGGGCGGTGCCGCCTGCCGCGTCGAGCAGCGCCGGGTGCAGCAGGTAGTCCGTGAGGTCGCCGTGGTATTCCTCGTCGAGCCGCAGGGTGGCCAGCAGCCGCCGGGCGCCGACCTGGATCTCCCGCATGCACCTCCAGCGCGGGCCGAAGGAGAACTCGATCGGGCCGCCCTTCTCGAACCGGTCGAGCCTGAGCCCGAGTTTGATCGACTCCGTGGTGTCCAGGACGTCCCGCACCTCGCAGCCGGCGAGCAGTTCGCCGAGGTCGCGTACGGTGTCGGGCCGGCGCTCGGGGAAGGCGACGGTGCCGCGCGCGTGGTCGGTCCAGGCCGCGGCCCCGGGCGCGCCGGTGCGGCTCTGCACGGCGAAGTGCCAGCGGCCGTCGCGCTCCTCGACGGTGGTGAAGACCTCGCGGGTCTGCCCGTCGGGCACGATGACCGGGACCAGGTACTGCACATCGCCGATCTCGATGTCCCGTCCGGCCGCCTGCCCGGCCGCGGCGGCCCGCACCAGCTCCAGGTAGGCGGTGCCCGGGACGAGGCCGTGGCCCTGAATGCGGTGGTCGCCGACGATCCAGCTGTCGGCGGTGCTCAGGACGGTGGCGTACGTACGGGAGGCCGGAGTGTCGCGGACCAGGCGCTGGAGGAGCGGGTGGTCGCCGAGCGCCGTCCCGCCCGGGCCGCCGAACCTGGAGCCGAGCCCGGCGGCCATACCGGTCTCCTGCCAGGTGTCCCAGCCGACGGCCGTGACGGGCAGCCCGGTCTCCCGCCGCTTCCACTGGGCGAAGGCGTCGAGGAAGGCGTTGGCGGCGGCGTAGTCGCTCTGTCCCGGGCCGCCGAGGACGGCGGTCACCGAGGAGCACAGCAGCAGGAAGTCCAGGTCGTCGTCGCGGCAGACCCGGTCCAGGACGAGCAGCCCGTGGGTCTTGGCGGCGAGCACCGCGTCGGCCTCCGCCCGGGTCTTGGTGACCATCATGCCCTGCGACGGGCTGCCCGCGGCGTGCACGACGCCGTTCAACGGGCCCGCGGCGGCGCGCAGTTCGGCCACCGCTTGCCCGGTCTGCCGCTCGTCGGTGACGTCGGCGCGCAGCACCACGACGCGGGCGCCGAGGCCCTCGATGTGCCGCAGCCGGCGGATACGGGCGCTCGTGGGGTCGTCGGCTCCGTGGGCGGCGAGCCACGCGTCCCACGCGGCGGGCGCGGGGAACGCCGAGCGGCCGAGCAGCCCGAGCACGGGCCGGGAGGCAGCGCCCGCGAGGTGTTCCGCCATCGCCAGGCCGAGGCCGCCGAGGCCGCCGGTGATGAGGTAGACGCCGCCGTCGCGCACGCCTGCGCCGTCCGCGTCCAGGGCGATCCGGTCGAAGCCGCGGCTCCACCAGTGGCGCCCGCGCAGCGCGAGTTCCGGCTCGCCCGCGGGACGGGCGAGCGCGGTGAGCACGGCGCCGACGACGCTGTCGAGCGGGCGGGCGGCCTCGGCTCCGGTGATGTCGAGGGCGCGGCAGGCGGCGCCGGCGATCTCCTGCGGGATCACCGTGCAGGCGCCGAGCAGGAGGGACTGCTCGGGCATCAGCGGTTCGTCGCCGGTGACGTCGTACACGCCGCGGCACAGCACGTCGATGGTCACCGGGACCCGGGGGCGTTCGCCGCTGAGGGCCTGGGCGAGGGCGAGCAGGCTGTCGAAGCCGGTGCGGCGGGCGGCGTCCAGCCGGTCACCGGTGAGCGGTTCCGCGCTGCTCGCGCCGGCGGCCGCGCTCCACAGGTGGACGAAGCGCAGGCGCGGCCCGTCGCCTTCCGCGCCGGGGGCCGCTGCCGGGGCCGGGCCCAGGGCCGGGACGAGCGCGGCCAGGTGGTCGCGCTCGGCCGGGTCCACCGTCCAGGAGTCGCCCGACCCGGCCAGGGCGCCGCCCGCGGTGACGCGGACGACCCGGTCACCGGCCGCCGCCAGCCGCTCGGCCAGGGCGTCGCCCAGGGCGGTGCCCGCGCCGAGCACCACCCAGGTGTCCCCGGTGGGGCCGGCCGCCCTCGCGGCCGGGAGGGGGAGGCGCTTCCAGCCCGGGGCGTAGAACCAGTCGCCGGGCGAGGCGGCCGAGGCGGGCGCCGCCGGTACGGCCGCAGCCGCGGCGTGTCGGTCCGCGCCCGCCGGCTCGACCCAGTAGCGGCGCCGCTGGAAGGCGTAGCCGGGCAGCCGCAGCGGCGGACGGGGGGCGCCGCCGTGGACGGCCGCCCAGTCGACGCGGGCGCCGGCGCTCCACAGGGCGCCCAGGCTCGCCTGGAGATATGCGGTGTCGTCGGTCCGGTCGCCGGGGTGCCGCAGCGATCCGGCCGCGGTGCGCGCGTCCGTCCACGCCCGGTGGGCGCGGACGAAGCTGGTGAGGTTCTGGCCGGGGCCGACCTCCAGCGGCAGTAGCGCCGGGTCGGCGAGCAGGATGTCCAGCGCGTCGCGGAAGCGCACCGGCCGCCGCAGGTGGGCGCCCCAGTATTCGGGGCTGGTCGCCTGCTCGTCGGTGATCCAGGTGCCGGTCACATTGGACAGGAAGGGGACGGCCGGGGCGTGCAGGGTGACCGCGCGCACCTCCTGGACGAACGGGTCGACGGCGCCGTCCATGTCGGGGGAGTGGAAGGCGTGCGAGGTGTGCAGGCGGCGGCATCCGATGCCCTCGGCCGCCAGCCGCGCTTCGAGGGCCGCCACCGCGTCCGCGCTGCCGGCGACCACGCTGAGCGCGGAGGAGTTGACCGCGGCGAGGCTCAGACCGTCGCCGAGCCGGGCGGCGGTGTCCTCCTCGGAGAGGAAGACGCTGAGCATGGCGCCCCCGGGCATCTCCTGGACGAGCCGGCCGCGGGCGGCCACCAGGCGTACGGCGTCCTCCAGCGAGAAGACCCCGGCCAGGCAGGCGGCGACGTATTCGCCGATGCTGTGCCCCGCCATGGCCCTGGGCTGCACGCCCCAGGACTGCCACAGCCGGGCGAGCGCGTACTCCACCGCGAAGAGCACCGGCTGGGCGATCCGGGTGCGGCGCAGCACCTCGGCGGCGCTCTCGGGCGCCTCGGGGTCGTCCGGGCCGAGGACCAGGGTGCGCAGGTCCTGCCCCAGGTGCGGGGCGAACGCCTGCGCGCACCGGTCGAACTCGGCGGTGAAGACCGGCTCGTGGGCGTACAGGCCGCGGGCCGTACCGGGGTATTGGGCGCCCTGGCCGGGGAAGAGGAAGGCGACCGGCGCGGTCTCGGGCGCGGCGGCCGTCGCGGGCCCCGCGGCCAGCCGGCGCAGTCCCGCGGCGGCCTCCTCGGCGCTGTGGCAGACCACCGTCCCGCGGTGCTCGAAGTGCCGTCGGCGGCAGGCCAGGGTGGCGGCGACGGCGTCGAGGTCGGTGCCGGGCCGCAGTTCGAGGTGGTCGGCCAGCCGCCGGGCGGCGGCGGTGAGCGCGGGTGCGGACTTCGCGGACAGCACCAGCAGCCGGGCCGGGCGGCCCGGGGCGGGTACGGGGGCCGGCAGGGGGGCCTCCTCGATGACGACGTGCACATTGGTGCCGCCGATCCCGAAGGAGCTGACGCCGGCCCGGCGCGGCTGGTCCGCGCGTGGCCAGGGCCGCAGCGCGGTGTTGACGTAGAACGGGCCGGTCTCCAGGGCGAGTCCGGGGTTGGGCCGCTCGCAGTGCAGCGTCGGCGGGATCGCCTCGTGCTTGAGCGCGAGGGCGGCCTTGATCAGGCCGGTGACCCCGGCGGCGGCGTCCAGGTGGCCGACGTTGCTCTTGACCGAGCCGATGGCGCAGAACCCGGCGTCCTGCGTGCCGGCCCTGAAGGCCCGGGTGAGGGCGGCGACCTCGATGGGGTCGCCGAGCGGGGTGCCGGTGCCGTGGGTCTCGACGAAGCCGACGGTGGCCGGGTCGATGTCGGCCAGGGCCAGGGCCTCGGCGATGACATCGGCCTGGCCGTCGACGCCGGGCGCGGTGTAGCCGGCCTTCAGCGAGCCGTCGTTGTTGACGGCGGTGGCCAGGATCACCGCGTCGACCGTGTCGCCGCCGGCCCGGGCGTCCTCCAGGCGGCGCAGGACGACGATGCCGACCCCGTTGCCCGCGACCGTCCCGGCGGCGTCGGCGTCGAAGGCCCGGCACGTGCCGTCGGGGGACAGGATGCCGCCGGGCTCGTACTGGTAGCCGCCGAGCAGCGGGGACGAGACCGAGACACCGCCGGCCAGGGCGATGTCGCACTCGCTGTTGAGCAGGCTCTGGCAGGCCAGGTGCACCGCGGTCAGCGAGGTGGAGCAGGCGGTCTGCACGGTGACCGCGGGACCGGTGAGGTCGAGCTTGTAGGCCGCGCGGGTGGCCAGGAAGTCCTTGTCCGAGGCCAGCATCACCTGGTAGAGGCCGGCCGAGTCCAGGACCCGCTGGTTGGTCATCAGGTTGAACAGCAGGTAGGAATTCAGGCCGGAGCCGCCGAAGACGCCGATCCGCCCGTCGAAGCGCTGCGGGTCGACACCCGCCGACTCCAGGGCGTGCCAGGCGCATTCGAGGAAGACCCGGTGCTGGGGGTCGAGGAGTTCGGCCTCGCGGGGGCTGTAGCCGAAGAAGCCCTCGTCGAAGCGGTCGGCGCCGGCCAGCACGCCCTTGGCCTTGACGTAGCCCTCCTGGCCGAGCAGCAGGGGGTCGGCGCCCGCCGCGAGGAGTTCCCCCTCGGTGAAGGCGGTGATGCCCTCCCTGCCCTGTTCGAGGTTGCTCCAGAAGGTCTCCACGTCGTCGGCGCCGGGGAAGCGTCCTGCCATGCCGATGATGGCGATACGGCCCGGATCCTGGTCTGGCTCTGACACTTCGATCACCTGTCTCCGCGGGAGGAAGCCCGCCGTTCGGCCGCCTGCCGGCGCCGGCTCTGGGACTGACGACGGTTCTCTGCGCGCTGCCGGGCGCCTGGCGCGACGGCCTGCGGCCCGGTCCGCCCGCCGCCGAGGTAGGCGGCGAGCGATCCGATGGTGGGGTGCTGGAAGAGTTCGACCATGGTCAGCTCGTGGCCGAGGCCGGCGGCCAGGCCGGCGCGGAATTCCGCCATCAGCAGCGAATGGCCGCCCAGGTCGAAGAAGTTGTCGCGCACACCGACGCGTTCGACGCCCAGCAGGCCGCGCCACATCCCGGCGAGCGCGTGCTCCAGGCCGTCGGCGGGCGCCACGAACCGGGTCCGCAGATCGGGCCGGTCGCCCTGCGGCAGGGGCAGCGCCTTGCGGTCGGTCTTGCCGCTGGGAGTGAGCGGCAGCGCGTCCAGCGCGGTGAAGGAGGCCGGCACCATGTACTCCGGCAGGTGCGCGCGCAGGTGCGCGGCGAGGTCGCCGGCGGCGGGCGCGACGGGTCCCGCGGCGGTCGTGTAGGCGGCCAGGCGCACGTCGCCGGGAGCGTGCTCGCGGGCGACGACGACCGCTTCGCGCACGTCCTGGTGCCGGGTCAGCACCGCCTCGATCTCGCCGAGTTCGATGCGCAGGCCGCGCAGCTTGACCTGGTGGTCGAGCCGGCCGAGGAATTCCAGGGCGCCGTCGTCGCGGAAGCGGGCGAGGTCGCCGGTGCGGTAGAGGCGGGCGCCGGGCACGAAGGGGTCCTCGATGAAGCGTTCCGCGGTCAGGCCGGGGCGGCCGAGGTAGCCGCGGGCCAGGCCGCGCCCGCCGATGTGGAGTTCGCCGGGGACGCCCGCGGGGACGGGCCGGCCGTGCCGGTCCAGGACGTACATCCGGGTGTTGGCGATGGGCCGGCCGATGGGCACCTGCCGCCCGCCCGGTTCCGGCCGGCAGTGCCACGCGGTGACGTCGATGGCGGCCTCGGTGGGTCCGTACAGATTGTGCAGCTGCGCCGGGTAGAGCTCCAGGAAGCGGTCCTGGAGGGCGCGCGGCAGTTCCTCGCCGCTGCAGAAGACCCGGCGCAGACCGGTGGACATCCGCGGCGGCTCCTGGAGGTAGAGCTGGAGCATCGACGGGACGAAGTGCAGGGTCGTGATGCGCTCGGACTCGACGGTGGCGGCCAGGTAGCCGCTGTCGCGGTGGCCGCCGGGCCGGGCGAGGACGAGCGTCGCGCCGGCCATCAGCGGCCAGAAGAACTCCCACACCGACACGTCGAAGGAGAACGGCGTCTTCTGCAGGACGCGGTCGGTGCTGTCGAGCCGGTAGGCGTCCTGCATCCACAGCAGGCGGTTGCGCAGCGCCGCGTGCACATTCATGACGCCCTTGGGGCGGCCGGTGGAGCCGGAGGTGAAGATGACGTACGCCAGGTCCTCGCCGTCCACCGCCACCGCGGGGTCGCTGTCCGGCTCGGCGGCGAGCGCCGCCGCCAGGTCCTCCACGCGCAGCACCGGGCAGTCCACGGCCGGCAGCGCCCCCGCCGCCGGGCCGTGGGTGAGCAGCACCGGGGGCCGGGCGTCCCCGACGATCGCGGCCAGGCGCGCGGCCGGCAGTTCCGGGTCGAGCGGTACGTACGCGCCGCCGGCCTTGAGGGTCGCCAGCAGGGCGACGACCAGGTCGAAAGAGCGCTCCATGGCGACACCGACCAGGACGTCCCGGCCGACGCCGTGGCGGCGCAGCAGATGGGCGAGCCGGTTGGCGCGGCGGTTGAGCGCGTCGTAGCTCAGGCTCCGGCCGTCGTGGCGCACGGCCTCGGCCGCGGGCCGCAGCCGGGCCTGCTCCCCGATGTGCTCGTGCACGGGGCCGCTGCCCGGCCACTGCTTTCCTGTGTCGTTCCACTCGACAAGGACGCGGCGGCGCTCGGCGGCGTGCAGCAGGTCCAGCTCCGCCGTGGGCGCCTCGGGGCGGGCAACGACCTGTTCCGCCAGCCGCCTGAAGTGCCCGGCAAGCCGCACGACGGTCGCCTCGTCGAAGAGGTCGCGGTCGTACTCGAACCAGCCGGTCAGGCCGCCGTCGGCGTCGAATGCCTGGAGTTCCAGGTCGAAGCGGGCGCCCTCGCTCCTGACCGGGAGCCGGGTGAGGCGGGCGCCCGCCATGGCGAAGTGCGGTACGGGCTCGCGGCCGTAGCTGAAGCTGACCTGGTAGACCGGGGGGCGGCTGAGGTCGCGCGGAATGTTGAGGTCGGCGACGATCAGTTCGAACGGGACGTCCTGGTGGGCGTACGCGCCCAGGCACGCGTCCCGGACGCGGGTGAGGACCGGGACGAAGGACGGGTCGCCGCCCAGATCGGTCCTGATCGGCAGGGTGTTGACGAAGTAGCCGATGAGCGGCTCGATCTCGGCGCGCCCGCGCAGGGCGGTGGGCACGCCCACGACGATGTCGTCCTGGCCGCTGTAGCGCTGCAGCAGGATCTGGAAGACCGCCAGCAGCGCCATGTACGGGGTGGCGCCGTGCCGGCCGGCCAGCGCGGCCAGGTCGCCGATCAGGGCCGGGGGCAGGTCGATGGGCACGGAGGCGCCGTTGAAGCCCTGCACGGCGGGGCGGGGCCGGTCGGTGGGCAGGTCGAGAACGGCGGGCCCGCCCGCCAGATGGCCGCGCCAGTAGGCCAGGTCCTGCTCCCAGCCGCCCTCTTCCAGCTGCCGCTGCTGCCAGGCGGCGAAGTCGCCGTACTGGATGTCGGGTTCGGGCAGCGGCGAGGAGCGCCCGTCGGCGAACGCCTCGTACAGCTCGGACAGTTCTGACAGGAAGACGGCGGTGGACCAGCGGTCGGAGATCAGGTGGTGCATCGCCACGGCGAGCACCGACTCGTCCGGGCCCGTGCGCAGCAGCCGGACCCGCAGCAGGGGGCCGGTGCCGATGTCGAAGGGTTCGGCCAGCGCCTCGCCGATCCACCGCTGCCGGTCGGCCTCGGTGAACCCCGGCCCGCCGAGGTCGGTCTCCGGTACGTCCACGGCCATGCCGTGGCGGACGACCTGGACCGGTGCGCCCTCGCGCAGCTCGAACACGGTGCGCAGGGCCTCGTGGCGGCGCACGATCTCGGCGACGGCGGCGCGCAGCACCGCCGTGTCGAGGGGGCCTTCGACCCGGACCGCGCCGGGCACGATGTAGCCGGGGTTGCGCGGCCTGAGCTGTTCGAGGAACCAGGTGCCGCGTTGCAGGACCGACAGCGGGAAGACGTCCTCGGCCCGGGCGCCCCGGGCCAGCAGCTCCTCGAAGCGGGCCCGCTGCTCGGGCGTGAGGGCGGCCAGCCGCCGGTCCAGGTCGTCGGTCACTGCCGTCCCTCCGGACCGGCGGGCGACGCCGCCCGGCCCTCGCCGCGGGCGGTGATCTCGTCCAGGAGCTGCGCGGCGAGGTCGGCCGACCGCCGCACGCGGCGGATCGCGGCCGGCGCCGCTGGCGCCTGCGGCGCCCCCGCCTCGCCGCTGCCGGCGCCGCTGGACGGCAGTTCGCCGAGGACGCGCTCCGCGACGCTGCGGATGGTGGCGCCGCCGAGGAAGTCGGTGATCTGGAGGGTGACCAGCAGCCGGCTCTGGATGTCGTTGCGCAATTCCACGGCCATCAGCGAGTCCAGGCCGAAGGCGGTGAGCGGCTCGTCCAGGCCCACCTCGGTGGTGGCCGAGCCGAGCACGTCCTTGACACCGAGCACGAACTGCCCGGTCAGCGCGGCCAGCCGCTCCTGCTCGGGCAGCCGCAGCAGTTCCTCGGCGGTGCCGATCCGGCTCTGCCTGCGCCGGGAGCGCGAGGAGCGCCGGGCGGTCCGCCCGCCGCGGCCGGGCTCCCCGGCCCGGCTGCCGGGGTCCTCCTGGACGTCCTCGCCCTCGGGGGCGGCGGTGGCGGCGCCGTCCCAGGGCCGGGGCGGCTGCCAGCAGGGGACCGGCTCGAACGGGTAGCCGGGCAGCTGCGCCCTGGCGCGGGCGTAGTCCCGGTCGAAGCCGGCCCAGTCGATGGCGGCGCCCGCCGCGTACAGCTCGGCCACCGTCGACAGCATCACCTCCCAGTCGTCCTGCTTGGGGCGCAGGCTCGGCAGCAGCAGGTCGTCGTGGCCGGGTGGCAGGGCGTCGCTGATGACGCCCAGCAGGGTGGGAGCGGGGCCCACTTCGAGGAAGGTGCGGTAGCCCATGTCGCGCAGGGTGCGCACCCCGTCGGCCAGCCGCACGGTCTCCCGGACGTGCCGGGCCCAGTAGTCGGGGCCCGGCGCCTGGTCCCACGGCCACAGGGCGCCGCTGACATTGGAGACCAGCGGGATGCGGGGGGCGGTGAAGGCGATCTTCTCCGCGGCGCGGCGCAGCGGTTCGACCGCCGGGTCCATCAGCGGCGAGTGCCCGGCCGACGCGATGTGCAGCGGCCTGGCCTTGACACCGCGGGCCGCGAAGGCGGCGCACACGGACTCCACCAGGCCGCGGTCGCCGGAGACGGTCGTGGCGGCCGGGCCGTTGACCGCGGCGATGGCGATCAGGTCCCGGTGGGCGGCGATCTCGGCCGCTACGTCCTCCTCGGCGGCGAAGACCGCGGCCATGGTGCCGGGCCGCCCGTGGTCCTGGATGATCCGGGCGCGCTCCACCGAGAAGGCCAGCCCGTCCTCCAGCGACATCGCGCCCGCGACGCAGGCGGCGACGCATTCGCCCGCGCTGTGCCCGAGGACCGCCGCCGGGGTGATGCCCCAGGACTGCCACAGCCGGGCCATGGCGTATTCGACGGCGAAGGTGGCGGGCTGGGCGTAGGCCGTCTCGTTGATCTGCGTGTCCGCGGGGTCGTCGGGGAACAGCACGGACAGCAGCGGCCGCTCCAGCAGCGGTTCGAGGATCCGCGCGCACTCCTCGACCGCCTGCCGGAAGGTCGGCTGGGTGTCGTAGAGGCGGCGGGCCATGCCGGGGCGCTGGGCGCCCTGCCCGGTGAAGAGGAAGACGACCTCGGAGCTGCCCGCCTCGCCCTGGACGAGGCCGGGTCCGCTCTCGCCGCGCAGGAAGCCGGCGAGCTGCCCCGCGACCTCGCTCCGGGTGGCGCCGACGGCGGCCAGGCGGTGCCGGAAGTGGGAGCGGCCGGTGCCGGCCGACCAGCACAGGTCGGCCAGCGCGGTCCCGTCGCCGTCGGTGAGCCGGTCGGCGTAGCGGCGGGCGACCTCGGCGAGCGCGGTCTCGGTACGGGCCGACAGCGCCAGGACCGAGGCGGGCCTGCGGTCGTCCGGCGCGGGCGGCGCGGCCGGCGGCGCCTGCTCCAGGATGAGGTGCGCGTTGGTGCCGCTGAGGCCGAAGCCGCTCACGGCGGCGGCCCGCCTGCCGCCCTCGGGCTGCGGCCACGGGGTGCGGGCGGTGGGCACCTCGAAGGTGGTGCCGTCGAAGGAGATGTTGGCGTTCAGCTTGTCGAAGTGCAGGTTGGGCGGGATCTCGGCGTGCGACAGGCACAGGGCGGCCTTGATGAGCCCGGCGACGCCGGCCGCCGCCTCCAGGTGGCCGATGTTGGTCTTGACCGCGCCGAGGTAGACCGGGGCGCCGTGCTCGCGGCCGTAGACGTCGGCGAGGGCCTCGGCCTCGATGGGGTCGCCGAGCCGGGTGCCGGTGCCGTGGGTCTCGATGAAGCCGACCTGCTCGGGGCGTACCGAGGCCGCGGCAAGGGCGCGGCGGAAGACGTCGCGCTGCGCGGCGCCGTTGGGCGCGGTGATGCCCGCGCTGCGGCCGTCCTGGTTGACCGCGCCGCCGCGCACGACGGCCAGGACCCGGTCCTGGTCGCGCACGGCGTCCGAGAGCCGCTTGAGCACGACGACGCCGCAGCCCTCGCCGCGTACGTAGCCGTCCGCGGCATCGGAGAAGGCCATGGCCCGGCCCTGCCGGGACACCGAGCCGAACTGCGACTGCGAGATCATCAGCAGCGGGGACAGGACGACGTTGACACCGCCGGCCAGCGCCATGTCGCACTCCCCGGTGCGCAGGCTCTGGCACGCCTGGTGGACGGCCACCAGCGAGGACGAGCAGGCGGTGTCGACCGTGATGTTGGGGCCGCGCAGGTCGAGCAGGTAGGCGATACGGGCCGGGACGAAACTGAGGGCGGCGCCGGAGCTGGTGTAGGCGCTGACGTCGTCGGGGTGGCGGATCTGCGCGGTGATGTAGTCCCAGCTGGCCGCGCCCATGAACACCCCCGTGCGGCTGCCGGCCAGCGAGCCGGGGGCCTGCCCGGCGTCCTCCAGCGCCTCCCAGGCCACTTGCAGGCTCAGGCGCTGGTGCGGGTCCATCTGGAGCGCCTCGCGTCGGGAGATCCCGAAGAAGTCGTGGTCGAAGCGGTCCAGGCCGTCGAGGAAGGCGCCGGAACGGGTGTAGACCTTGCCGGGTCTGCCGGCCTCCTCGTCGTAGAAGGCGTCGTGGTCCCAGCGGTCGGCGGGGATGCCGCCCACGGCGTCGGTGCCCTCGGTGAGCATCCGCCAGTAGGTCGCGGTGTCGGTGACGCCGCCGGGGAAGCGGCAGCCCGCGCCGACGATGGCGACCGGCTCGAAGCGGGCCCGCTCGTGCTCCTCGACCTGCCGCTGCAGGCGCTCCATCGTCAGATAGGCGCGCTTCAGCGTGTCGGCCGACACCATGTCCGGTCCGGCTGACGTCATCGCTGACCCCTTTCGTCGATCTGCTGGGTCTTGGCCAGCAGCAGTGCTTCCAATTGCGCGGCGGACATCGAGTCGAGGTCCGGCGGGCCGTCCGCGGCGCCCCCGTCGTCCATGGCGGCGGGCGGGGCGCCGGCGGCGGGCAGCTCCTGGCCGCCCGCCGGCTGCGCCGCCCGGTCCGCCTCCAGCGGGATGTCCATGCGCTCGGCCAGATACGGGACCAGGGCGTCGACCGTCGGGAAGCGCCAGGTGACGGTCGAGGGCAGCTGGACGTGCAGGCTGGACTCCAGCGCCTTGCGCAGGTCCAGCGACAGCAGCGAGTCGAAGCCCATGCTGGTCAGGGGCGCACTGGTGTCGATCCTGGCGGCCTCCGCGCCCACCACCCGGCCGGCGACGGCCTTGCAGTGCTCGGTCAGCACGGCCCTGCGGCGGCGGCCCGGCTCGACGGCGAGCATCGCGCGGCGGACCTCGTCCAGGGGCCGCCGCTCGCCGCCCTCCGCCTCCTCGGAGCCGCCGAGCAGGGTACGCAGCAGGCTGCCGCCGGGGTGCCCGCGCAGCTTCGCGCGGTCCAGCGGCAGGACGCCGACCTGGGTCGCGGAGGAGCGCAGCAGCCGGTCGAGGGCCTCGATGCCCGACTCCGGGCTGATGCTCCCGATGCCGCGGGCGGCAAGGGCGCCGCCGCGGTCGGGCCGGGCC
This sequence comes from Streptomyces sp. IBSBF 2435, assembly GCF_036815005.1. Classification (NCBI taxonomy): domain Bacteria; kingdom Bacillati; phylum Actinomycetota; class Actinomycetes; order Kitasatosporales; family Streptomycetaceae; genus Streptomyces; species Streptomyces sp. IBSBF 2435. The sequence continues at coordinate 25,220 of NZ_JAJSYW010000028.1, forward strand.
GCCAGGCCGATCCGCGCCCACGGCCCCCAGTTGATGCTGAGCGCGGGCAGTCCGAGCGAGCGCCGGTGGTGCGCGAGCGTGTCGAGGAAGGCGCTGGCGGCGGCGTAGTTGCCCTGGCTGGCGGAGCCGAGGACCGCGGCGGCGGAGGAGTACAGCACGAAGAAGTCCAGGTCCCGCCGCACGGTAGCGCGGTGCAGATGCCAGGCGGCGGCGGACTTGGGGCCCGCGACGGCGTGGAAGCGGTCCCGGTCCAGGCCGGTGAGCAGGCCGTCGTCCAGGACGCCCGCGGCGTGCACGATCCCGGCCAGCGGCGGCATGGTGGCGTCGATACGGGCCAGCAGCTCGTCCACGGCGCCGCGCCCCGACAGGTCGGCGCTGACCGTGGCGACCTCGGCGCGGGCACGCAGGACCGCGAGGGCCTGCTCCGCCTCCGCCGTCGGGGCGCTGCGCCCGGCCAGCACCAGGTGGCGGGCGCCCTGCCCGGCCAGGTAGCGGGCGGTCTCCAGGCCCAGCGCGCCGAGGCCGCCGGTGATCAGGTATGTACCGGACGGCCGTACGGGCGCGGAGTCCGGGGCGGTCCTGACCGGCTCGTGCGGGTCGGGGCACAGCACGAGTTTGCCGGTGTGCCGCGCCTTGGCCATCGCGGTGAAGGCGGCCGGGGCGTCGGCGTAACCGTAGGGGGTGACGGGCAGGGCGGTGAAATCGCCGCGCTCGAAGCCCTCGGTGACGGCGGCGAACAACTCGGCGACGGCCTGGGGCTGTTCGCGTATGGTGCGTTCCAGGTCGACCGCGAGGAAGGCGCGGCTGTCCTTGAAGAACTCCATGCCGATATGGCTGTTGTCGTAGATGTCGCGCTTGCCGATCTCCACGAACCGGCCGCCCGGCGCCAGCAGCCGCATGCTGCGGACCAGCGCCTCGCCGGAGGCGGAGTTGAGGACGGCGTCGACGCCGCGGCCCCCGGTGCGCTCCATGATCCGGTCGGCGAAGGCGAGGGTGCGGGAGTCCATGGGGTCCGCCACACCGAGGGTGCGCAGCAGTTCGCGCTTCTCGGGGGTGCCGGCGGTGGCGTACACCCGGGCGCCGCGGCGCCGGGCGACCTGGAGCGCGGCCAGTCCGACGCCGCCGGTCGCCGAGTGGATCAGGACGCTCTCGCCGGCGCGCAGCCGGGCCAGGTGCTCCAGGGCGTGGACGGCGGTGAGGAAGGCGATGGGGACGGCTGCGGCCTGCTCGTCGCCGAGCATCGGCGGCGCGTAGGCCACCAGGTGCTCGCTGACGGTGGTGTACGCCGCCAGCGCGCTGGGACCTGCGGCCATCACCCGGTCGCCCACCCGGTAGCGGGTCACACCCTCGCCGAGGGCGCTGATCCGGCCGGCGCACTCGGCGCCGAGCGGGACGACCCCTTCGGCCCCGGGATAGGCGCCGAGCGCCTTGAGCACATCGCTGAAGTTGAGCCCGGCGGCGCTGATCTCGATCTCGACCTCGCCCGGTCCCGGCGGCGTGCGGTGCCACCAGGTGGGCGCGACGCTGCCGAGGGCGCCGGGACGGGCGGCGAGGACGCGGTGGTTGCCGTCGCGCGCGGCGTCGAAGGGCCAGGCCGCCGGCTCCCGGTGGGCCCGGTCCGCCGGGGCCGACCAGGGCCGCAGGGCAGGCGTCAGCCGGGCGCCGGCGCGCAGGGCGACCTGGTCGTCGTCGCCGGAGCGCAGCAGTTCGGCCATTAGCAGGCCGGTCTCCCCGTCGGGCCTGCCCGGGTCCAGGTCCACGACGGTGGGCCGCAGTTCGGTGTGCTCCAGGCCGATCACCCGGGCCAGGCCCCACAGCGGCGACTGGCCGGCCGCGAGGGCGTCGCCGTCGCGCGCGGGCTGGGCGCCGCGGGTGAGCAGGACCAGCCGCGGGGCCGGGTCCTGTCCCGCGCGGGCCAGTTCCTGGACCAGGTGCAGGACGGGCACCGTGGCGGCGTCCTGCGCGGCGGGCAGCTGCTGCGGGGCGCCGTCCTCGGTGAGCGCGGTGTCCAGGGCCCAGGCGTGCACGATGCCGTCGGGGCGGATTCCGGCGGCGGCCAGGTCGGCGAGCAGCGCGGCGACGTCCTCGCGCCGCGCGGGGTCGATCAGGTAGTGGGCGGGGTGCGGGGTGCCGTAGGCCGCGCCCGCGGTGACGGTCACGCAGGTGCCGCCGCGGGCGCGCAGCTCGGTGACCAGCGCGTCGGCGGTGCCGCCGGCGTCGGCGAACACCAGCCAGGTGCCGGGCTGTACGCCGGCGGGGGAGTCCGCGGGGGCCTCCCGCCAGGCGATCTCGTGCAGGGCCTCGGCGAGCGGGTCGGCGGAGGTTCCGCCCTCCAGCAGCCGGAGCGCGATGCCCGTGACCTCGCCGACCGGTGCGCCGGACTCGTCGTAGAGCACGACGCTCGCGCCGGTGATCTCCTCGGCGCCGGCCTGCGGCGCGGTGACCGCGGCGTGCGCCCAGCGCGGCGCGGCCCGCTCGGTGAAGAGGGTGAAGCCGCCGATGCGCACCGGCAGATAGGTGCCGGTGACGGCGCCCTCCTCGGCCGTGTGCGGCGACAGCGCGGCCATGAGCGTCTGGAGCGCGCTGTCCAGTACGGCAGGGTGCACCGGGTGCTCGCCGCGGTCCGCGGTCAGCGCCGACCGGTCGCGCAGCCTGGCCAGGGCCTCGCCTGGCCCGTGCCACAGCTCCTCGACACCCTGGAAAGCCGGGCCGTACGCCAGCCCCGCCCGGTGCAGCGCGGCATAGTGGCCGTCCGCGTCGGCGGGAGCGGCGCACCGGTCCCGTACGGCGGACAGCGGTTCACCGCCGCCTTCGGGCGCGCCGCGGCGGAAGGCGCCGCGGGCGGCCTCGGCCCATTCGTCGTCGGCCGCGGCGCGGGTGAACAGCCGCAGCGAGCCGGTGTCGGCGGTCTCGGGGATGAGGACGAGCTGCACGGTGGTGTCCTCGGCGTGCTCCGGCACGACGGTCAGCCGGGTGAGGTGGACGTCGGCCAGCGCGGCCGGCCAGCCGAGGTGGTCGCGTGCCGCGGCGAGTGCCGCGTCCAGGACCAGCGCGCCGGGCAGGACGGGGCTGCCGCCGACCTGGTGGTCGGCCAGGTAGCCGAAGCCGTCGAGGTCGACCGGCGCGGACCAGTGGGCCGCGTACGGCGGCAGCGCGGACCGTACGGCGGAGCGCAGGACGGGGTGCCCGCGGTGCTCGGTCCTGTGCCGGGTGCGCTCGGTGAACCAGGCGCGGGTGCGCTGCCACGGGTAGGCGGGCAGATCGGCCATCGGACCCGCCGGGCCGTACACACGGGTCCAGTCGATCTGGTAGCCGGCGGTGTAGAGCCGGCCGAGTTCGCCGCGGACGGCGGCGCGGCCCGGCTGGTCGCGGCGCAGCGACGACACGGCGGCCGTGTGGCCGTACGACGACAGGCGCTCGGTGACGGCGTCGGTGAGCATCGGGTGCGGCGACATCTCCACGAAGACGTCGTGGCCGGACTCGGCGAGCGCGGTCACGGCGGTGTCGAACAGCACCGGTTGGGTGAGGTTGGACGCCCAGTATTCGGCGTCCAGCCGGTCGCCCTCGACGGGCCGTCCGGTCACGGTGGAGACCATGGGAATGGCGCCGGCGCGCGGCCGCAGGTCCGCCAGCAGCCGCCACAGCTCCTGCGCGACGGGCTCCATCAGCGGGCAGTGGGAGGCGAATTCGACCGACTCCAGGACCCGGCAGTAGACACCGTCGGCCTCCAGCGCCTTGGCGAGGGCCTCCAGGGCGGCGCTCTCACCGGAGAAGACGGTGGAGCCAGGGCTGTTGCTCGCCGCGACCCACACCGGCCCCGGGCGCCGCTCGGCGAGGATCTCGTGGGCCCGGTCCAGGGTCACACCGGCGACGGCCATCCGGCCTTTGCCGGTGGCGCTGTGCAGGGCGGAGCCGCGGTGCAGCGCGATGACGAGCGCGTCCTCCAGGGTGATCGCCCCGGACAGGTGCGCCGCGGCGACCTCGCCGACGCTGTGGCCGACGACGGCGGCCGGTTCGACGCCCCAGGAGCGCCACAAGGCGGCGAGCGCGACCTGCACGGCGGTCAGCGCGGGCTGCCCGACGGCGGTGTCCAGCAGCCGGGACCCGGCGGGCTCCGCGGTGAGCTGGCCGAGCAGCGACCAGTCGGTGTGCCGGCGCAGCAGCGCGTCGCAGCGCTCCACGACCGCGCGGAAGACCGGTTCCCCGTCGAGCAGGTCGGCGGCCAGCGGCCACCAGCGGGGACCCTGCCCGGAGAAGACGAACACCGGCGCGGGGCGCCAGCCCACCCGGCGGATTCCGCTGGACAGGCCGGCCGCCTCCTCGCCGCGGCCGAACGCCGCCAGCGCGGCGCGCAGCTCGTCCGCGGACGAGCCGGTGCAGGCCAGCCGGTGCTCGTGGTGGGTGCGGCGGACCGCGGCGGCGGCGGCGAAGTCGGCCAGGGACGTGCCGGGCGCGGCGAGTTTGTCGGCGTGGGCCGCCGCGAGGTCGCGCAGGGCCTGCTCGTCGCGGGCGGAGACGGCCAGTACGACGGCGCCGTCCGCGCCCTCCCGCCGGACCGCGGGAGCGGCAGCGGGCGGCTGCTCCAGCACCAGGTGGGCGTTGGTGCCGCCGAAGCCGAACGAGCTGACGCCCGCCAGGGCGGGGGCCTCGGCGCCGGCCGGCCACGGCTGGAGGGTGTCGGCGACCCGCAGCGCGAGGTCGCCGAAGGGGATGTGCGGGTTCGGCTCGCGGTAGTGCAGGGTCGCCGGCACGGTGCGGTGCCGCACCACCAGCGCGGCCTTGATCAGGCCGCCGATTCCCGCCGCGGCCTCCATGTGCCCCAGATTGGACTTCACCGAGCCGATCAGGCAGGGCCGTTCCGGCGCGCGGCCCTCGCCGAGGGCCGCGCCGAGCGCCTTGGCCTCGATCGGGTCGCCGAGGATCGTGCCGGTGCCGTGGGCCTCGACGTATCCGATGTCCGCGGCCCGCACCCCGGCCTTGCGGTGGGCGGCGCGCAGCACCGCCTCCTGGGCCTGCGGGTTGGGTGCCATCAGGCCGTTGCTCGCGCCGTCCTGGTTGACGGCGCCGCCGCGTATGACGGCGTGCACGGGATCGCCGTCGGCCAGCGCGCGGCTGAGCGGCTTGAGCACGACGACCCCGGCGCCCTCGGAGCGCACGTATCCGTCGGCCGCCGCGTCGAACGGCTTGCAGCGGCCGTCGGCTGACATCACCCCGGCCTTGCTGAAGTTGATGGCGAAGGCGGGGGAGAGCACCAGGTTGACCCCGCCGGCGAGCGCCAGGTCGCAGTCGCCCCGCTCCAGGCTCGCGCACGCCTGGAGGACCGCGACGAGCGAGGAGGAGCAGGCGGTGTCCACGGCCATGCTGGGGCCGCGCAGGTCCAGCAGGTACGACAGCCGGTTGGCGGCGATGCTCAGGGCGCTGCCGGTGCCGGTGTACGGGTCGATCGCGTCGAGGTCGCGCAACTGCCCCGTGGCGTAGTCGAAGGTGGAGATGCCGACGAAGACGCCGGTGGGGGAGCCGGCCAGCCGGTCGGTGGGCACCCCGGCGTTCTCCAGCGCCTCGAAGGCGACTTCGGCCAGCAGCCGCTGCTGGGGGTCCATGCGTGCGGCTTCCTGCTGCGCTATGCCGAAGAAGGCCGCGTCGAACCGGTCGACGCCGTCGAGGAAGCCGCCCCAGCGGCTGTTGGTGCGCCCGGCGGCGGCCGGGTCGTCCGAGGTGTACTGCTCGATGTCCCACCGGTCGGCGGGGACCTCGGTCACCGCGTCGCGGCCCTCGCTCAGCAGCCGCCAGAAGCTTTCGGGGCCGTCGACACCGCCGGGGAAGCGGCAGCCGATGCCGATGATCGCGACCGGCTCGGACGCGGCGGCAGCGGCGGGTGCGGCGGGCGGCTCCTGGGCGGGCCGGGCGGCGCTGCCGGCGGCCGGTACGGCGGGGGCCGCGGCCTGGGCGTTGCCGGCCAGGTGCTCGGCGAGTCTGGCCGGGGTGGGGTGCTCCCACACGATGGTGGCCTCCAGCGGCCGGCCGAGCCAGCGTTCGAGGTCGCCGACCATCGCGACCGTCTCCACCGACCGCAGCCCGTACCCGGCGAACGGCAGCGCGGGGTCGACGGCCTCGGCCCGGTTGCCGGTCGCGGCGGCCAGCGCCTCGCGCAGCCACCGCTCGATCCCGGCCGCGCCCGGGGCGGGCCGCGGGGTGCCGGGCGGAGCAGCCGCGACGGGCGGGGCCCCGGGCACCTCCCCGTCGGCCGCCGCGGGCACCTCCGCCGGGCCCGCCGCGCCGGTCCCGTCCGCCCGCCACAGGGCCAGCGGGTTCAGGGTCCCGCCGAGCACCGCGTCCAGGCAGGCCTGGCGCTGGAGCTTGCCGCTGGAGGTCTTCGGCACGGTCCCGGGCCTGGCCAGCGCCACGACGTACGCCTGCAGGCCGTGCTCGACCGCGATCTCGGCGCGGATCGCGGCGATGACCCGGTCGCGGTCCGCGGGCGAACGGCTGCCGCGGTATTCCTGGACGACGATCAGGCGCTCCTCGCCGCCGAGGTCGCGGACGCCCGCCACCCCGCAGCCGGACCGCAGGCCCTTGTCGGCACCCTCGACGGTGCGTTCGATGTCGTGCGGGTAGTGGTTGCGGCCCGCGACGATGATGACGTCCTTGATGCGGCCCGTGACGTAGATCTGGCCGCCGTCGGTGAAGCCCAGGTCGCCGGTGCGCAGGAACGGGCCCTCACCGCTGCCGGCGATACGGGCGCCGAAGGTCTCCGCGGTCTCCCGCTCGCGCCCCCAGTAGCCGTGGGCGACGCTCGGCCCCGCGACCCACAGCTCACCGACCCGGCCCTCGGGCAGCAGGGCGCGGGTGTCCGGGTCCACCGCGACGACCCGCTGGTCGTGCGGGGAGACGCCGCAGCTGAGCAGGGTCCGCGCGGCCTCGTCCGGGCCGGCGTCCTCGGCGGCTCCGGACAGCAGCCCGGCCGTCCGCAGCCTCCTGCTGACCGGTTCGGCCGCGGGGTCGCCGGTGGAGACCATCAGTGTGCCCTCGGCCAGCCCGTAGGAGGGGGCGTGCGTGGCGGGCCGGAAGCCGCAGTCGGCGAAGGCGCGGGAGAATCGCTCCAGGGTCAGCGGGCTGACCGGTTCCGCGCCGTTCGGCGCCACACGCCAGGTGCTCAGGTCGAGGGTGCGCCGCTCCTGCTCGGTCACTTTCTCGACGGCGAGGTCGTAGGCGAAGTTGGGGGCGGCGCTCGCGGTGCCGCCCGCCTCCGAGATCGCCCGCAGCCAGCGCAGCGGCCGTTTGAGGAAGGAGAACGGCGACATGAAGGTGACGGGGAAGCCGGCGTAGGCGGGGGTGAGCAGGCCCAGGATCAGGCCCATGTCGTGGAAGGGCGGCAGCCAGCTGACCATGTGCTGGGCGGGGTCGTCGTGGAAGAAGTCGCGGTACATCGCCGCGATGTTGTGCAGCAGGTTGCCGTGGCTGACCATCACGCCTTTGGGGCGGCTGGTCGATCCCGAGGTGTACTGGAGGAAGGCCAGGTCGTCGCGGACGGACCCGGGGTGGCGCCACTGGTCGGCTGCGGCGCTGTCGATGGCGTCGACCGTCAGCCAGGCGATGTCCCGCAGCGCCGGGGCCTGTTCGGCGAACCGGTCGGCCAGCGCGACGGTCCCGGCCGGCGCGAGGACCACCGCGGGCCTGGCGTCCTCGATGACTCCGGTCAGCCGCGGCAGGGTGCGCATCAGGAAGGCCGGGTCCGGCGGGTAGACGGGCACGGCGACGAGGCCCGCGTACAGGCAGCCGAAGAAGGAGGCCACGTAGTCCAGCCCGGCCGGGCACATGATCAGTGCCCGCTCCCCGGCGGCGAAGCGCTCCCTGAGCGCCGCGGCGATCGTGCGGGCCCGCAGGTCGAGCGCGGCGTTGGCCATGCCGTGCGGCTCGCCCTCGCCGTCCACCAGGAACCGGAAGACCCGTTGCTCCGGGTGCTCGCCGAAGACCGTACGGAAATGGTCGACAAGCGATTCGGAATCGCGGCCCAGCATCCGACCGTCCTCTCTGTGGGCGACACCTGCGCGCGCGTATCCGGCGGAACCAGACATGTCCTGGCGATTCCACCGTATTTCTGACGGCGGTATCCGGCCCTGGGCGCGGATTACCGCAAACCGTTCACGTACATCGGTTCGAATAACGGCGGGTACGGCCGGAAGAATTGCACCGCCCACGATTCACGGCGGGTGAGGGAAATCCGATCGGTGCACGGGACGGATTTCCCGAGTGATTCCCGCCATTGGCAAGTCAGCATCCACGACGCTCCGCGACCCGTCAAGAAACGAAGGGCGTACGGCGAGCGCCGCGACAGCGGTGGTTCCGGCGCCGCCGCGGCGCGGGTACGGGCGGCCCCCGGGCGGTGCCGGGCCGCTCCGCCGCGGACACCGCCTGTGGGCGCGGTGTTACCGGCGGCAACCGGCGAACGCGCGTAGATTGCCGGGGCGCGAAGTCGGCGACGCGTGCTTGACACCCGTGTCGGCCGGTCGGTATCAAGCCACAGGCACCCGGGAGGTGAGCCGGGGGAGCAGCGGGACCACGCCGGGCCAGGCCGTGGGCGCCCGGCTCTCCCAAGGGCCCGCCACCGGTCATTCACGGCCGCATGCGTGACCCGCATGTGCCTACGGGGGAGGGGAGGTTCCAGCCCGACGCCAAGCGAAGGAGTCTCTCTGCCGGGTCCTGAGCGACCGCCCCCGGGCCACACCCGGTGACGACGCTCACGTCAGTGCCACGAAAGGGCTACGTGTCCGAATTACCGACCGGTGACGAGTCGCGGATCACCCTCCACGAGCGACTCATCTCACGCCGGACCCAGTTACTCCCCATCTGCTCGTTATTGCCCGCCGACTCCCCGCGCCTGGCGGGCGAGGTCGAAGAACACGCGCGCACACTGGCCGAGTCGCAGGCGGCCCTGCCGCCCATCGTCGTCCACCGCTCCACGATGCGCGTGGTGGACGGCATGCACCGGCTGCGCGCGGCCACCCTGCGCGGCGACAAGCACATCGAAGTCAGGCTGGTGGAGGGCGCGGCGGAGGACGCCTTCGTACTCGCCGTCGAGCTCAACGCCGAGCACGGCCTGCCGCTGTCGCGGCAGGACCGCACGGCAGCCGCACTGCGCATCATCGAGAGCCATCCGCACTGGTCGGACCGCCGGATCGCCGCCGTGACCGGCCTGTCCCCCGGCGGGGTGGGCGCGCTGCGCAGCCGCGCCGATGCGCCGGTGGCCCAGCTGACCCTCAGAACCGGCCGGGACGGCCGCAACCGCCCGGTCAACGGCGCCGCCGGACGTATCGCGGCCAGCAGGGTCATCGCCGAGTCCCCCGGCGCCTCACTGCGGGAGATCGCCAGCAGAGCGGGAGTCGCCCTGGCCACCGCCCGCGACGTGCGCAACCGGATGCGGCTCGGGCAGGACCCGGTGCCGCCCAAGCTCCGGCCCGCCGGGAGCGGATATTCCGCCGGGTCCGGGCCGCGGGAGTCCGGCCTGCCGGTGCCCGCGCCGGCCCCGGTGATCTCCGGCAGCGTGCTGGCGCGGATGCGCCGGGATCCCAGCCTGCGCATGTCGCAGACCGGCCGGGCGCTGCTGCAACTGCTGGCGTCCCATCTGCTGACCGACGAGCAGCGGCAGGACCTGATCGCGGGCGTCCCCGCGCACCGCGCGGCCGATGTGGCCCACGCGGCCCGGCTGTGCGCCGACCGGTGGCTGCAGTTCGCCACCGACATCGAGGTGCGGCGCGCCCAGGACGGCGAGGCCGTACCGGAACGCGGGCGGGTCTCGTCGATGTCCTCGGGCGCCTGAACCGCTGTCCGTGCCGGTCCGCGGTACCCGGTCCGCCGGGCGCCACAGGACCGGCAGCGCCCCAGGCCCCTGACCGCCGCGGCAGGCGAGGACGACCGCGGCGGCCGGCGGCCGGCCCGTGTGCTCCTGCGGACCGGCCGCCGCCGCGTGCCGGCTAACCGGCCGTGCGTACACCGGCCCTGAAGCGGTTGATCGCCTGCTCGTGCCTGGCCCGCAGTTCCGGATCGCGCACCCCCAGGCCCTCGGCGGGCGCCAGGCACAGCACGCCGACCTTGCCCTGGTGGCGGTTGTGGTGCACGCCGTGGACGGCCTGCGCGGTGTCCTCCAGCGCGACGACCTCCGACAGCGTGGGATGCACACGGCCCTTGGCGATGAGCCGGTTGGCCGCCCACGCCTCCCGGTAGTTCGCGAAGTGCGTCCCGACGATCCGCTTCAGGCTCATCCACAGGTAGCGGTTGTCGTAGGTGTGCTGGAAGCCCGAGGTGGACGCGCAGCTGACGACCGTGCCGCCGCGCCGCGCCACGTACACACTGGCTCCGAAGGTCTCCCGGCCCGGGTGCTCGAAGACGATGTCCGGGTCCTCGCCCCCGGTCAGCTCCCTGATCCGGGCGCCGAACCGCCGCCACTCGCGCGGGTCCTGGGTGTGCTCGTCCTTCCAGAACCGGTAGCCCTCCGCGGCCCGGTCGATCACCAGCTCCGCGCCCATCCGGCGGCACACCTCCGCCTTCTGCGGGCTGGACACCACGCACACCGGCGTCGCCCCGCCGTTCAGCGCGAGCTGCGTGGCGTACGAGCCGAGGCCGCCGGACGCGCCCCAGATCAGCACGGTGTCGCCCTGCTTGAGGTGCGCGCCGTTCGCCGAGACCAGCTGGCGGTAGGCGGTGGAGTTCACCAGCCCCGAGGCGGCGGCCTCCTCCCAGCTGAGGTGGCCCGGCTTCGGCATCAGCTGGTTCGCCTTGACCAGCGCCAGCTCGGCCAGCCCGCCGAAGTTCGTCTCGAAGCCCCAGATCCGCTGCTCCGGGTCGAGCATGGTGTCCGCGTGCCCGTCGGGGTGGTGCAGCTCCACCGACAGGCAGTGCGCCACCACCTCGTCCCCCGGGCTCCACGCCGCCACGCCCTCGCCGCAGCGCAGCACCACCCCGGCCAGGTCGGAGCCCAGCACGTGGTAGGGCAGGTCGTGCCGCGCCGCCTGGGGCGAGGTCCTGCCGTACCGGGACAGGAACCCGAACGTCGGCAGCGGCTCGAAGATCGACGACCAGACCGTGTTGTGGTTGATCCCGCTGGCCATCACCGCCACCAGCACCTCGCCCGCCGCCGGTTCCGGCGTGGCCACCTCGTCCAGGTGCAGGGATCTGCGCGGATCCTTCTCCCGGCCCGGCAGTCCGTCGAACATCGCCACCTCGTCGGCGTGCAGGGTGACCCCCCGGTAGAACTCGGGCACCGGGAGGCTTCCCACCTCGCCCGGCTCGCCCGCGAGGATCGCATCGAGGATCTTCTGCATGTCTCCGGCCTCTTTCCGGCTTGGTCCGCGAACAGAACAGGACACGAGTAATAAGGGGTTTCCTGTGCGAGAAAGGCGATCGGGCCGCTCCTGGGTGTCCGTTTCGCCATCACCTTGCCGAATTGTGGGGGCAAGTGCGTGATTCATGCTGGCACCCGGCCGACAGGCGAGTCCAGCCACCCGGGGCCGACGTCCTGGCGTCAAAGGGTGTTCAACTGTCCGGCCCGGGCAGTTGAACGCCGGCCGACCCGCGGGAGCGTCTCCGCGGGTGCGGACGCACCATGGCGTACGCGCAATTTTTGCCTATCATTTGGGTCGTTCCGGCGTGCCGGGCAAAGCCCTGGAATTGGCAGCCGACGGTTTCGCCGAATGGAGCGGGCGCGTAGCTTTTGGGAAGAGTGTCGGAATCGTGAATTCCGCGCTAATCGCCGTGTGGCAAGCGCCCGGGAACTCCTCGCCGCCGCGACCAACGATCAGGAGAATGGCGCATGACCGACATCGACCTGACCAGCCTCACGCCGGAGCAGAAGCGCGCGCTGCTGGCGGAGCGGTTGCGGCGCAAGGGCGGCAGCCGGCCGACGGCCCGCAAGCGCCGGTTCGTCGCGTCCTTCCCCCAGCAGCGCATGTGGTTCCTGGACCGGCTCAACCCCGGCAGCGCCGCCTACAACATCCCGGCCGCGGTGCGCGTGCACGGCCCGCTCGACGTGGAGCTGTGGCGCCGGAGTCTGGCCGAGATCGTCCGCAGGCACGAGTCGCTGCGCACCACCTTCGACGAGGCCGACGGCGAGCCCGTGCAGGTCGTGCACGACTCCGGTGAGCTGGAGCTGACCGTCGAGGAGTGCGGGCACCTGCGCGGCCCCGGCGGCGAGGCGGGCATCCAGGAGCTGGCCCGGCGGGAGTTCGCCCGCCCCTTCGACCTGGGCACCGGGCCGCTCATGCGGATGACGTTCCTGCGGCTGGCCGCCGACGAGCACGTCCTGCTGCTGACCATGCACCACATCGTCGCCGACCTGTGGTCCACCTCGGTGCTGTTCGGCGAGCTGGTCGCCCTCTACCAGGGCCACCTCACCGGCACTCCGGCCGAACTGCCGGAACTCCCCGTCCAGTACGCCGACTACGCGGCCTGGCAGCGCAAGAAACTCGCGGGCCCGGACTTCGCCGCCGAGCTGGAACACGCGAAGAAGCTGCTCGAAGGCGCCGCGCCGGTCCTCGAGCTGCCCACCGACCGGCCGCGGCCCGCCGTGCTGAGCACGACCGGCGGCTCGCGGCCGTTCCACCTGTCCCCCGCGGTGATGGACGGCGTACGGGAGCTGAGCCGGCGTACCGGTGTCACCCCGTTCATGACCCTGCTCGCCGCGTACGCGGTGCTGCTGCACCGCTACAGCGGCGAGGAGGACGTCGTCGTCGGTGTGCCGGTGGCCAACCGCGGGCAGTCCGAGGTCGGGCGGCTCATCGGCTACTTCGTCAACACCCTCGCGATCCGCAACGACCTGTCGGGCAACCCGGCCTTCACCGAGCTGCTCGGCCGGGTCCGCGGTGCGGCGCTCGGCGCGTTCTCCGGCCAGGAGGTGCCGTTCGAGCGGCTGGTGGAGGAGCTGAGCCCGCAGCGGGACCTGTCACGGTCGCCGGTCTTCCAGGTGTCGTTCGTCTTCCAGAACATCCCGGTGCCGGAATTCGACGCCGGCGGGCTCCGCCTGGAACTGATGGAGGTGGCCGGCTCCACCGCGCGCTTCGACCTGGAACTCCAGGTGTTCGAGCAGGGTGACGCGCTCAGCGGCTGGTTCGAGTACAACGCGGAGCTGTTCGACGCGGCCACCGTCGACCGTATGGGCGGCCACCTCAAGGTGCTGCTCGACCGTCTGCTCGCCGACCCCGAGCAGCACATCCTGGACGTCCCGCTGCTGACCGCGGCCGAGGAGCGCGAGCAGCGCGAGGAGCGCGAGGACACCCGCCACGAGTGGCCCGACCAGCTGCTCACCCACCAGCGCGTCGAGCAGCAGGCGGCGCTGCGGCCGGACGCCGAGGCGGTCCACTGCCAGGGCGGGACGCTCAGCTACGCCCGGCTCGACGCGTCCGCGAACCGGCTGGCCCGCAGGCTGAAAAGTCTCGGGGTCGGCCGTGACGTGATGGTCGGGATCTGCCTCGAACGCTCGCTCGACATGGTCGTCGCGGTGCTGGCCGTGCTGAAGGCGGGCGGCGCCTACGTGCCGGTCGACCCGAAGCTGCCCCAGGACCGCATGGCGTTCATGATCGAGGACGCCGGGCTGCCCGTCCTGATCACCCAGACGTCGCTGGCGCCCGGCCTGCCGGCGTCCGGGGCCGCGACGCTGTGCGTGGACGCGCTGCGCGAGGAGATCGCCGCCGAGTCCGCCGAGGCCCTCGGCGAGCCGGTCGCGGACGGCGACCTCGCCTATGTGATCTACACCTCCGGCTCGACCGGGCGCCCCAAGGGCGTCCAGCTGCCGCACCGCGCGCTGCGCAACCTCTTCCGGGCCATGAAGCAGTGGCCGGGCATCGACGCCGGCGACAGCCTCATCGCGGTCACCACGCTGTCGTTCGACATCGCGACGCTGGAACTGCTGCTGCCGCTGGTCGAGGGCGCCCGCGTGGTGGTCGCCACCCGCGAGGTCGCCACCGACGGCAGGCTGCTGGCCCAGGAGATGGCCGCGACCGGCGCGACCATGATGCAGGCGACCCCGTCCACCTGGCGGATGCTGCTGGACGCCGGCTGGCAGGGCCGCCCGGGGCTGCGCGGGCTGATCTGCGGCGAGGCGCTGCCCCCGGACCTCGCCCGGCGCCTGCTGGCCAAGGGCGTGGACCTGTGGAACATGTACGGCCCGAGCGAGACCACGATCTACTCGCTCGGCACCCGGATCGTGGACGGCACCATCACCATCGGCAGGCCGATCGCCAACACCGAGGTGCACATCCTCGACCCCGAGGGCCGTCCGGTGCCGCCGGGCGTGCCCGGTGAACTGTGCATCGGCGGCGCGGGCCTGGCACGCGGCTACGTCAACCGGCCCGAGCTGACGGCCGAGCAGTTCGTCCCCCACCCCTTCGCCTCCGGCCCCGGCGAACGCCTCTACCGCACCGGCGACCTGGTGCGGCGCCGGGCGGACGGCGCCGTCGACTACCTCGGCCGGCTCGACCACCAGGTCAAGCTGCGCGGCTACCGGATCGAGCTGGGCGAGATCGAGTCGGTGCTGCTGTGGCAGGAGCAGGTGAAGGAAGCGGTCGTCGTGGTCCGCGAGGACCGGCCGGGCGACCGGCGGCTGGTCGCCTACCTCGTCCCCGGCCCGGCGGCCGGCGCGCCCGAGGAGCTGCGCCGCAGGCTGCGGGCCGCGCTGGCCGAGAAGCTCCCCACCTACATGCTGCCGTCCGCGTTCGTCCTCCTCGACGCGCTGCCCCTGACTCCCAGCGGCAAGACCGACCGCGCCGCGCTGCCCGCACCGGAGCTGGCGCAGGAGACCCGCGCGGCGACCGCGTACGCCGCGCCCCGCGACGCCGACGAGAAGGCCCTGTGCGACCTGTTCGCGCAGGTGCTGAACGTCTCCGAGGTGGGCATCGACGACAGCTTCTTCGACCTCGGCGGCCACTCGCTGCTGGCCACCCGGCTGATGGCGAGGATCCGCGGCGCGCTCGGCGTCGACCTGCCGGTGCGCGACCTGTTCGAGCGGCCGACCGCGGCCGGACTTGCCGAGCTGCTGCGGCAGGGCGGCGACGAGGTGCGGCCTGCGCTGAGCCCGACGCCCCGGCCCGACCCGCTGCCGCTGTCGTTCGCCCAGCGGCGGCTGTGGTTCCTGCACCAGATGGAGGGCCCTTCGCCCACCTACAACCTCCCGGTGGTGCTGCGCCTGACCGGCGCGCTGGACGTGGACTGCCTGCGGGCCGCCCTCGCCGCCGTCGTCGCCCGCCACGAGTCGCTGCGGACCGTCTTCCCCGACACCGGCGCGGCGGCCTGCCAGCGCGTCCTCGACCCCGGGCAGGCGCGGCCCGCGCTGCCGGTGACCGGGACCGACGACGCCCATCTGGACGACGCGGTGGCCGCCGCGGTCCGGCACACGTTCGACCTGTCCGCGGAAATCCCGCTGCACGCGGAGCTGTTCACCCTCGGCGCCGACACGCACGTACTGGCGATCGTCGTCCACCACATCGCGGCGGACGGCTGGTCGCTGGCGCCGCTGCGCCACGACCTGGCGACCGCCTACCGGGCGCGGCTGGCCGGCCGCGCGCCCGACTGGGCGCCGCTGCCGGTGCAGTACGCCGACTACGCCCTGTGGCAGCGCCGGCACCTCGGCGCGCAGGACGACCCCGGCAGCGTGTGGTCGCGTCAAGTGGACTACTGGCGCACTGCGTTGGACGGCCTGCCCGAGCGGATCGCCCTGCCGGTCGACCGGCCCCACCCGGCGGAGGCGTCCCACCGCGGCGACACCCTGACCTTCCGCTGGGACGCGGACCTGCACGAGGGGCTGGCCCGGCTGGCCCGAGGCTGCGACGTCAGCATGTTCATGGTGCTCCACGCGGCGCTGGCGGTGCTGCTCGGCCGCCTCGGCGCCGGCGCGGACGTCCCCATCGGCGTGGCGGCCGCCGGACGCGACGACCAGGCCGCCGAGAATCTGATCGGCTTCTTCGCCAACACCCTCGTGCTGCGCACGCGGACCTCGGACCGCCAGACGTTCAGGGAACTGCTCGCCGCGGTGGGGGGGGGGGGGGGGGGGGGGGGGGGGGGGGGGGGGGGGGGGGGGGGGGGGGGGGGGGNCCCCCCCCCCCCCCCCCCCCCCCGCCCCCCCCCCCCCCCCCCCCCCCCCCCCCCCACGGCGACATCCCCTTCGACGCCCTGGTGGACGCCCTGCGGCCGGCCCGGTCGATGTCGCACCACCCGCTGGTCCAGGTCATGCTGTCCTGGCAGAGCGTCACCGACGAGACCCTGGACCTGCCCGGCGTCGCGGCGGCGCCGGTGGCGGCGGGCACCGGCACCGCGCGGATGGACCTGGTCTTCCTGCTGCACGAGCACCTCGCGGGCGACGGCACGCCGGGCGGCATCGACGGCGGCATCGAGTACAACACCGACGTCTTCGACCCCGACACGATCCGCACCATGCTGCGCCGGCTGCGCCAGGTGCTGGTGGCGATGATCACCGACCCGGACCGGCCGATCGGCGACGTCGACCTGCTCACCCCGGCCGAGCGGCACCGCGTGCTCCAGGAGTGGAACGGCGCGGGCGGCCAAGCGCCCGCGGCCGGGCTGCCCGAGCTGTTCCAGGCGCAGGCGGCCCGTACCCCGGACGCCGTCGCCGTCAGCTGCGGCGGCGAGCGGCTGACCTACGCCGGGCTCGCCGGCGCCGCCGGCCGGCTCGCTCGGCGGCTGCGCGCCCTGGGCGTCGGCGCAGGCGGCGCCGAGGACGCGGTGTGCCTGCTGATGGAGCGCTCGGTACGGCTGCCGGTGGCGATCCTGGCCGTGCTCAAGGCCGGCGGTGTGTACGTGCCGCTCGACCCCCGCTATCCCGTGTCCCGCATGCGGCTGATCATGGCCGACACCCGCGCGAGCGTGCTCCTCGTGGACGGCCCGGGGCCGGAGCACCCCGCCACCGAGGGCATGCGCGTCCTCGACGTGGCCGCGGAGCTGTCCGCCGCGGACGGCCTGGCGGACGGCGCCGCCGCCCTCCCGCCCGCGGGCGGACCCGACCGGATGGCGTACGTCATGTACACCTCCGGCTCCACCGGGCTGCCGAAGGGCGTGGCGGTCACCCACCGCAATGTGGCGAGCCTCGCCGCCGACCAGGTGTGGCGCGGCGGCAACCACACCCGCGTACTGATGCACGCCCCGACCGCCTTCGACGCCTCCACCTACGAGCTGTGGGTGCCGCTGCTGTCCGGCGGCGAGGTGGTCGTCGCACCGCCCGGCGACCTCGACCCGGACACCCTGCTGCGCACCATCGGCGAACACCGTGTCACCTCGGCCTTCTTCACGGCCGCGCTGTTCAACCTGCTGGTCGAGCGCGACCCCGCGGCGCTGGCCGGGATGCGCGAGGTGCTGGCCGGCGGCGAGGCGCTGTCGCCGCCCGTGGCCGCCAGGGCGCTGGCCGCCTGGCCGGAGACCGTCCTCACCAACGGGTACGGGCCGACCGAGACCACGACCTTCGCCGTGCTGCACCGCACCCGCGAGCCGGCGGACGGCGCCGTGCCGATCGGCACACCGATGGACGACACCCGCGCCTATGTGCTCGACGAGCGGCTGCGCCCGGTGCCGGCCGGCGTTCCCGGCGAGCTGTACCTCGCCGGAGCGGGCGTGGCCCGCGGCTACCTGGGACAGCCCGGCCTCACCGCGCAGCGGTTCGTCGCCTGCCCGTACGGGCCGCCCGGAAGCCGGATGTACCGCACCGGCGACCTGGCCCGCTGGCGCGCGGACGGGCGGCTCGACTACCTCGGCCGCACCGACGCCCAGGTCAAGATCCGCGGCTTCCGCATCGAACCGGGCGAGATCGAGAACGCGCTCGGCGCGCACCCCGCCGTGGCGGACGCCGCCGTGCTGGTGCGGGAGAGGCCCTCAGGCGGCAAGGAGCTCGTCGGCTACGCCGTACTCGCCGGCGGCAGGCACGCCGAGCCCGCCGAGCTGCGGTCCTTCGTGGCCGAGCGGCTGCCGCAGTACATGGTGCCGGTCGTGGTGACGGTGCTCGACGCCTTCCCGGTGACCGCCAACGGCAAGCTCGACCGGCGCGCGCTGCCCGCGCCCGACCTCGGCGCGGCCACCGCGTCCCGGGCGGCGGCCACCCCGGCCGAGCGGACCCTGTGCACCGTCTTCGCCGAGGTGCTCGGGATACCCGACATCGGCGCCGAGACCGGCTTCTTCGATCTGGGCGGGGACAGCATCCAGGCCACCCAGCTGGTCGCCGGCGCCCGCACCGCCGGTCTGGTCCTCACCGTCCGGGACGTCTTCACCCACCAGACGGTGGCGGGCATCGCCCGGGTGGCGCGGCCGGCCGGCGAGGACACCGGGCCGGGCGTCGCGGACATCGGCACCGGCGAGATCCCGCTGCTGCCCGTCATGGAGAGGCAGCGGCAATTCGGCGGCTCGGCCGTCGGCTTCGACCTGTCCGCGACCGTCGGCCTGCCGCGGGGCGTGGACGGGGACCGGCTGACCTCGGCGCTCCAGGCGCTGGTCGACCGGCACGACGCGCTGCGCACCCGGCTGGTGGCCGCGCCCGGCGGGCAGTGGTCGCTGTACGCGGACGAGCCCGGCGCGGTACGGGTCGCGGACGTCCTGCGCCGCGTGGACACCAGCGGGCTCGCCGACGCGGACGCGCGGGCGCTGATCGCCGAGCAGACGGCCGCCGCCAAGCAACGGCTCGACCCGGCCGCGGGCGCGATGCTCCAGCCGGTGTGGTTCGACGCCGGGGCGGCGCGTCCGGGCCGGCTGCTGCTCGCCGTCCACCACTTCGCCGTCGACGGCGTGTCGTGGCGAATCCTGCTGGCCGACCTCGCCGCCGCGTGGGAGGCGGTCGCCGCGGGCCGCGAACCGGTCCTCGCGCCGGTGGCGACGTCGCTGCGCGGCTGGGCCGCCCGGGTGGCCTCCGGCGAGGCCGTCGCACGGCACCGCCCCGAACTGCCGGTCTGGCAGGGCGTCCTGCGGGACGCCGCGCCGCTGGTGGCGGGCCGGCTGGACCCGGAACGCGACGTCACCGGCACCGAGGGGCGCCTGTCGGTGACCCTCCCGGCCGAGGACACCGCGCCGCTGGTCGGACAGGTGCCCGCGGCCTTCCGCCGCGGCATCCAGGACGTGCTGCTGACCGCCTTCGCCCTCGCCGTCGGCCGGTGGCGCGCCCGCCGGCCCGGCGGGGACGGCGCGGGCGGCGCAGCGGTGGTGCTGGACGTGGAGAGCCACGGCAGGCACGAGCACCTGCTCGACGGCGTCGACCTGTCCCGTACGGTCGGCTGGTTCACCAGCGTCCACCCGGTACGCCTCGACTGCGGCGCGCTGTCCTGGGACGAGGTGACCGGGGCGGGCAGCGAGCTGGCGGCGGCCGTCGCCCGTGTCGGCAGGCAGCTGCGGGCGATCCCGGAGCGCGGCCTCGGCTACGGGGTGCTGCGCCACCTCGACCCGCGCAGCGCGCCCCTGCTCGCCGCGCAGCCCGCGCCGCAGGCGCTGTTCAACTACCTCGGCCGGGTCCCCGTCACCGACGAGGAGACGCCGTGGCTGCCGCTGCGGGACGACACCGCGCCCGGCACCACCGGCGCCCGGCCGCTGCCGTACCCGATCGAGGTCAACGCCGTCACCCAGGACGGGCCCGGCGGCCCGCGGCTGGTGGCCGACTGGAGCTGGGCGGCGTCGCTGCTCACCGAGGACGAGGTCCGCGACCTCGCGGACGCCTGGTTCGACGCGCTGCGCGCGATCATCCGGTGCGCCCGCGCGGTCGGGGACGGCGCGGTCGAGCCGGTCCGCGACGACGCCGAGCACGCCGCCGCCAGCGCGGCCGACCTGCTGCACGCGCCGATCCCCACGGCCGACCGCGGCGACGGCGCCGGGCTGTCCTTCGGCCAGCTGGAGTTCCTGCTCCAGCCGGTCGGCCCCGACCACGCGCACCACGGCGTCATCACCGCGTGGCGGGTGCGCGGCGCGCTCGACGCCGCCGCGCTGCGCCGCGGCCTGGACGACCTGGTGCGCCGGCACGACATCCTGCGCACCCGCTACGTCCAGCGCGGCTCGGCGACCGTCCAGTTCGCCGACGGCAGGGCCGAGTGGCCGGTCGAGACCGTCGACCTGCGCGCCCACCAGGAGCACGACCGGCGCGAGAAGCTGCGCGAGCTGCTCACCCGGCAGACCGAGCGGCCGTTCCGCATCGCGGACGGGAACCTGGTCCGCGGCCTGCTCGTACGGCTCGGCGACCAGGAGCACGCGCTGGTCCTCGTGGCCCACCACATCCTGGTCGACCACTGGGGCTTCCTGGTCATCATCAACGAGCTGTCGCAGCTGTACGCGGCCCACACGGCGGCTCGGCGGCCGGAGCTGCCCGACGTGATGGTCCAGCACCTGGACTACGCGGCCTGGGAGCAGGCGCTGCTGGCCGGCGGCGCGCTCGACGAGCACATCGGGCACTGGCGCAGGGAACTGGACGGCGCGGCCCGCGCGCTGGAATTCGACGCGCCGGCCCACCAGCTGGACGACTTCGTCGAGGGCTACAGCCACAGCGTCGTGGTCGGCGCGGACGTCATGGCGGCGGTGAAGGACGCCGCCCGACGCGAGGGCGTGACCCTGTTCATGATGCTGATGTCGGCCTTCCACGTGCTGCTGCACAGCTACTCCGGCGCGACCGACATCGCGGTGAGCCACCCGCTGGCCGGCCGCGAACGCCCCGAGACGACCCGGATGGTCGGCCCGTTCATCAACATCATCCTGAACCGGTCGCGGATGGCGGACGACCCGACCGTCCACGACCTGGTCCAGCGCGTCCTCCAGGGCGAGCTGGACGCGTACTCGCACCAGAACGTGCCGGTGCGCGCGCTGGTGCACGACGGCGTCATCGGCGACGGCAACCACCTGCCGCTGCGCGTGATGCTCAACCTGCTCGGGGTGCCGAGCCGCACGCTGGCCCTGGACGGCCTGGACGTGGCGCCGCTGGACGTGCAGGTCGGCGACGAGAGCCCGCTCCCGGAGCTGATCACCGCCATCGAGCCGCACAACCTCGACCTGTACCTGGTGGCCCGCGAGGCCGAGGGCGAGCTGCGCGGCCTGTGGGTGTACTCGCCGGACTGCATCGCGCCGCCGGTCATGGGGGCGCTGGTGCGCCAGTGGCCGAGGGTGCTGGAACTCGTCGCGCGGCACCCGGAGCTGACGGTCTCGCAGCTGCGAGACCGCGTACGGGCCGAACCCCCGGTCTCCGACCGGTCCGCGCACACCACCGAGGCCGTCGCCCACACCGACGGCGGAATGTAGGAGACATGACCGAATCCACCTGCCCCATCACCAACGGGCTGCCGACCCTGCGGGAGCGGCCGTTCGACCCGCCGGAGGTGCTGCGCGCCCAGGGGCCGATCTGCCGGATGGCCTTTCCCGACGGCTACGAGGGCTGGCTTGTCACCGGCTACCGGCAGGGCCGCGCGATCCTGTCCGACAAGCGGTTCAGCTCCGCCTCGACGCACAAGCACCTGGCCTTCCCCTCCGACCGCCCCTCGGACCTGGAAGAGGGGATACCCGGCCTTTTCGAGCACATGGACCCGCCGGACCACACCCGTTTCCGGCGGCTGCTGGCCGGCCAGTTCACGCTGCGCCGGATGCGGATGCTCACCCCGCGGATCGAGGAGATCACCGCGCAGTACGCCGACGCGATGCTCCGCAAGGGGCCGCCCGCCGACCTGGTCGCGGACTACGCGGTGCCGGTGTCCTCGCAGGTGATCTGCGAGCTGCTCGGGGTGCCCGTCGCCGACCGCGAGCGGTTCGAGGGCAACTCGGCGAACATCCTGCGCCTGGACGTCGACCCGCTGGAGGCGCAGGCCTCGGTGAAGGACCTCGTCGAGCTGACCGGCGAGCTGCTCATGCGCAAGAAGGCGGAGCCGGCCGGCGACGTGCTGAGCGTGCTGGTGGCCGGGGAGGACGTCAGCTTCCCCGAGGCGGTCGGCGCCACCTTGCTGCTGCTGGTCGCCGGGCACGAGACCACGGCGAACATGCTCTCGCTCGGCACGTACGCGCTGCTGGACAACCCCGGCCAGCTCGACCTGCTGCGCGCGGACGAGTCGCTGGTCGAAGGCGCGGTCGAGGAGCTGCTGCGCTACCTCACCGTCGTGCATGTGGGAGTGCAGCGCACCCCCGCCGAGGACGTCGAGATCGACGGGGTGACCCTGCGCAAGGGCGAGACCGTGCTGATCCACCTCCCCAGCGCCAACCGCGACCCGGACCAGTTCACCGACCCCGACCGCCTCGACGTCACCCAGGGCGGGCTCGGCCACCTCACCTTCAGCCACGGCATCCACCAGTGCCTCGGGCAGCAGCTGGCCCGGCTGGAACTGCGCATCGGCTACACCGCGCTGCTGCGGCGCTTCCCCGGCCTGCGCCTCGCCGAGGCCCCGGAGCGGATCCCGATGCGCTCCGACATGACCGTCTACGGCGTCCACCGGCTGCCGGTGGCGTGGTAGCCGGCGGCCGGGGGGGATAAGGCGATGGCGAATCCGTCCGACGGCCCCGACGGGACCTACCGGGTGCTGGTCAACGAGGAGGCGCAGCACAGCCTGTGGCCGTCCGGCGTCGGGGTGCCGGCCGGCTGGTCGCCGGTGTTCGGCCCCGGCACGCGGGACGCCTGCGCCGGCTACGTCGAGGCCCGATGGACGGACCTGCGCCCGGCCTCGGTCCGGGCGGCCCGGTGACGACCGCGCCGGCGCAGCGCTCGCCCTTGCGGAGCCGGCAGTTCCGCAGGGTTGTCACCGCCGAGTTCGTCTCCTCGGTCGGCACCCAGATGACGACGCTGGCGCTGCCCTGGTTCGTCCTGATGACCAGCGGCTCACCGGCACGGATGGGCCTGGTGTTCGTCATCCAGATCCTGCCGGTGCCGCTGCTGGCCATGCCCGCCGGGCTGCTCGTGGCCCGCTGGGGTGCCCGCCGCGTCACGATCGCCGGCGACCTGGCCGACGCGGTGCTGGTGGCGGCGGTGCCCACGCTGTACTTCGCGGACATGCTGCCGTTCTGGGTGCTGCTGGTGATCGTGGCGCTCGTCGGCTGCGTCGCGTCGGCGTACCTGTCCGCGCAGCGCATGCTGCTCACCGAGACCGTCGGCTCCGACGAGGGGGCCGTCACCGCGGCCAACGCGCTGTTCGAGACGGCGACCTCGTCGGCGCGGCTGGTCGGCCCCGCGGTCGCGGGCTTCCTGATCGCCGGAATCGGCGCGCTCAATGTGCTGTGGGTCGACGCGGTCTCGTTCGCGGTGTCGGCCGCGCTGCTGACCGGGCTGCCGCGCGGCGAGCCCGCGCAGGCGCCGCTGTCGGCGAACCGCATGGCGGAGGGCGCGCGCTACCTCTTCCGTGACCCGGTGCTGCGGACGATGTCGCTGGCCGTGCTCGGGTACGGCACCCTCATGCCCGTCGTGCTGCTCGCGCTGCCGGTCATGGCCAGGAGCCGCTACGACGCCAACCCCCATGTGGTCGGCTGGCTGCTGGCCGCGTGGGGCGGCGGCACCGCCCTGGGCACCGTGATCGTCGCCCGGCTCGCGCGCCGCATCCCGCCGACCCGCTTCGCGGCCTGCGGCGGTGTGGGCGCGGCCCTCGTGCTGTGGCTGCTGCCGTGGGACCAGCCGGCCGCCACGGCGGCGCTGACGGTCGCGGCCGGCTGCATGTTCCTGCCCGCGGTGACCGCGCCCGCCGTCGCCCTGCTGACCCTGCGGCCGCCCGAGCACCTGCGCCCGCACGTGGTCCCGGTCTTCGGCGCCGCCGTCTTCGTGGCCAGCCCGGTCGCCTACGCGGCGGCGGGCGTCCTCTTCGAGCACCTCGCCGTGGGCACGGTGCTGGTCGCGGTCGCGGTGGGGGCGAGCCTGTGCGCACTGGTGCTGCTGAACCTGGTGCGCGGCCCGGCCGACTGATCCGTACGGACCCCTCCGGGGGCTACGCCGGCGCCGCGCCCGCCCGGGCCGTCACGGCGCCGTGCCGCCGCGCTCGGGGTCGTCCACCTCGTGCACCGCGGCCTCCTCGGCCGGCGCGGAGGCGTCGTCGATTCCCACATCGGTGGCGGCGACCCCGTCGTGCACCGGCCGCTCGATGCCCTGGTTCGGCGCGACCAGCCGCCCGGACCTCTCGTCGCCCGCCTCCTGGTCGACCAGCTCGCCGTCGGTCCCCGGCGCGTCGCCGAGCGGGTCTCCGTCCTGGTCCTGCGGCCTGTCGCCGACGTCCGGCACTTCCTCGGACAGCCGTTCGTCGAGGTTCTCGCCCTCGCGCTGCTCGGCCGCCGTGGTGCCGGGCTTGTCCACCGCGTACGGGCGTTCCGGCGGGGAGTAGCCGCGGTCGAGCATCGTGTCGTAGTCGTCCTCGCCGACGGCGTCCTCCATGTCGAGCGGGGAGGCGTCCTCCTGCTCCTCGTTGCTCCCGGTGGGCTGGTAGACCTCGTCGCCCCTCGCGTCGTCGGTCATGGCACGCTCCTCTCGCTCCTGGGCTCGCCTTCCGCGCCGGCGCCGCACGGCTTTCGTGCCGCCGCCCGCGGTCATGGCCCTACCACGAGCGGCTAACCCCTGACGGCGCCGCCGAAACGTGACCGGCGGCTCCTACCGCCGCGACCTCCCAGGTCAGCCGCCCGGCTAGTGCCCGGCTGCGCAGCCCGGCGGCGCGTGTCAGCCCGCCCGGACGCGGCGGACCCCGAAGTGCGCACCGCGCGGGTCGCACCCGGGACCGACCTGCCCGGCGCGCCGGGCCGCACCGCCTGAGGCCCGCGCGGCCGGGCGTCAGGCGTGGGCGGCTTCGCGGACGGAGCGCGGGGCCGTCTTGTCCAGGGCGACGCGGACCAGCGCGGAGGCCAGGACGGCCGGCTGCGTGCCGTCGGCGAGGGGGAGCAGGGCCGCCGGGGTGGTGGGCAGGCCCAGGGCGCGGGCGCCCTGGAGGGCCTTGGCGTCGAGGTAGGGCGCCGCCTGCGGCCAGACGGCCTGCGCCTCACGCAGGAAGATGTCGGCGCCGGCCGGTCCGACGCCGGGGAATTCCTGGAGCCCGCGGCGGATCGCGGCGGTGTCGCCGCCGGCCTCGTCCCGCAGCCGCCGCAGGTCACCGCCGTAGCGCTCGGCGGCCAATTCCGCGCCCTCGCCGAGCTGGGTGGCGGTGCGCTCGTCGTAGCGCCGGTAGCCGCCGCGGCCGAGCGCGTCGACCCGCTGCTGCCAGGTGGCCGCCGCCATCCGGCGCGGATCGCGCATACCCGCCGCGGTCAGCTCCTTGGCCGCGGCGACGGCGGTCCCGGCCCGGATACGGGCGCTGAGCAGGCCGGCGAGCACGAGCAGCCGGTACAGCGGCTGCGGGGTGTCCGTGAGGCGGATGCCCGCCTCGGCGGCGTACGTACGGCCGTAGCCGTCCAGAAGGGCGCGCATCACGTCGCGCCGGGTGGTGGCGGCCATTTGCTCTCATCTCCCGCGAGTGCGTAGGGAAGTCCGGTCGGCCGCCCCGCGCCCCGCTGGGGGAGCGGGGCGGCCCGTGCCGTGCGCTCAGACCGCCGCCATGGTCCCGGACGGACGCATCGCCTCCGAGTCGGCCCGGCTGGGGTCGCCCGCCAGGTGCCGCCGATCGGGCGGCTCCGCCGTCGGGGCGGAGCGCTGCTCCCTGCGCGTGCCCTGATGCATCGGTTTCCATGCATTTTGTCCACTCAGGGCGCTTAGGCCGCCGGAGTGACGGTGACTGCCAGGGCCGCCGTTCCCGGCCCGCGGTGTCCGCGGACGCCGGGAATCCGCGGGCATGCGGTACGGCAACCGGGGAAAACGCGAACGGATGTTGCTGTCCGGCAGAGGTCGCGAGGGGAGTGTCCGGTGAGCGGAGCGCTACGAGTGCACATCGTGGAGGAGCGGGGCCGGCTGGCGGTGGTGGCCGCGGTGGGCGATCTGGACATGTCCACCGCCGGGGACTTCCACAACGCCGCGACCGGTCTCATCGCCGAACACCCGGACCTGGTCGTGGACTTGGCGGGAGTGGAATTCTGCGACTCCTCCGGCTTCAACGCGCTGCTGCGGGTACAGCGCCGGGTGCACGAGGCGGGCGGCCGGTTCGCTCTGGCGGCGGCCCCCGAACCCGTCGCCCGGCTGCTGACACTGGCCGGCGGCGGTGACGACCTCTTCGCCCTCTACCGGGGCTGGGAACAGGGCGCCGAGGCGCTGAGCCGCTGACCCCGCAGCGGCGTCTCCCCGCAGCAGGAAGCCTGGGTGGTCCCACCGCGGTGGGACCACCCAGGCTTCGCTGCGGACCGGGCCGGCCTTCGAGGCTTCCTCGGACTCATCCGTTCCTGCGGTGCCACGCCAGCCACGCGACAGCCACCACACCCGCGCCCACCAGCAGCGCCGTACGGTTCTCCCGCGCCAGCTGCGCGCCCTGAGCCGTCTTCTCCTGCAGTGGCTCGGGTGCCCTGTCCTCCCACACGCCGCCGACCTGGCCGGCCTTGGCGCGGACCTGGCCGGCGGCCTGCGCGGCCTTGTCCTTGACCTGGTCGGGAATCCTGTCCTGCACCCGGTGCCCGGTCTGCACCGCCTTGGACTTCAGCTCCTCGGCCTTGACCGCGGCCTGCCCCCTGACCTCGGCGGCCTTCACCGCGGCCTGTTCCTTGACCTCGGCGGCCTTCGCGGTGGCCTGCTCCTTGACCTCTGTCGCCTTGACCGCGGCCTGTTCCTTGACCTCGGCGGTCTTCTCCTTGGCCCGGGCCTTGACGTCGGCCTTGGCCGCCAGTTCCTCCACGGTCTGCCCCAGCTCGGCGCGGGTCTGCTCGACCTCCTTGCGCAGCTGCTCGGGGCTTGACGCGATCTGCTCGTCGTCCGGCTTGCTCATCGGTGGGCACTCCTCTTGATCTCGGCCACGTCTGCCTTCACGTTCTCGATCGTCTCCTGGGGCGCGGGCGGCGCCGCCCGGCTGACCTGCTTCTTCCCGGTCAGCGCCAGCACCGCGGCGACCGCGCCCAGCACCGCGGTGACGATCAGCGCCGCGGCCCACAGGGGCAACGGCACGGCCAGGCCGGCGATCGCGCTGGCGACCAGCGCCTGGAGCATCAGGAAGCCGACCAGCCCGGCGCCGCCGAACAGCCCGCCGCCCTTGCCGTAGCGCTTGCCCTTCTCCGTCATCTCCGCCTGCGCCAGCCTCAGTTCACCGCGCACAAGCTCGGTCAGCTGCTGCGAGGCCCGCTGGACCAGCTCGCCCACCGGCTCGGTCCCGGCAGTCCGCGTATCGCGGTCGAAGTCTGTGGTGTGCGGCTGTGCACTGGACATGTCAGTCACCTCCTACGCCGGCGCACCGATGGCGTCCGGCAGTCGATGTGCTTGCGGCTACCCCGGGCCGGACGGTTCAGCCCGGCGGACACGCCGAATGACCGAACCGGCCCGCCGGTTCACCGGCGCAGTTGCAGGACCGCGATGGCGGCGGGGGTGGCGGTGACCAGCAGGGTGGACATGCCGGACCGGTGGGTGCCGTGCAGGTGCGCGGTCACCACCTGGTCGCCGCCCAGTTGCGAGATCGGCTGTACGCGACTGGGCCGAATCGTGCCGGCGGCCTGGAAGAATTCCTCGTCCGCCCACCGGGCGATGGCCTCCCGGCCCCGTATTTCGCGGCCACCGTCATTCACGACGGCCTTTTCGGTGAAACACCGCCGGACGCCGTCCGCGCTGCCCGCGTTGATGGCGTCGACGAATTCACCGATGACGGTGGGGAGGTCGGTTTCGGGTTCGGCGGCCGTCTCGGCCGTAAACGATTCGGTGCTCATCCTTTTCTCTCTGCGTAGTCCGGACAGTCCGGAGGGGGAGTGGCGTGCGCGGGCGCCGGGCCCGCGGGCGGGGCCGTCCGACACGGGGACG
Organism: Streptomyces sp. IBSBF 2435; assembly: GCF_036815005.1. Taxonomy (NCBI): domain Bacteria; kingdom Bacillati; phylum Actinomycetota; class Actinomycetes; order Kitasatosporales; family Streptomycetaceae; genus Streptomyces; species Streptomyces sp. IBSBF 2435. The sequence goes on from NZ_JAJSYW010000028.1 coordinate 53,034, forward strand.
GCCCCACCCGCGGGGGCCGGGGCCCGCCGGAGGGTCACACCCGGCGGTGGCGTCCGTAGTAGTGCTCGGTCTGCGCGCGGTGCTCGGGGTCGGTGAGGTGCATCTCCTTGTCGAACTTCGGAGCGTCCTTGATCTGCTCCTTCGTCAGGGCGATGAACACCGTCTGCTGGTCGAGGTCGATGGAGCTGATGGTGGCCGCGGGCAGCAGCACGTGCTTTCCGAAGATCCACACGCCGGCGTCGACCACGAGGTAGGACGAATCCACCTCCACGGAGTGCTTGTCGACCTTCCCGATGCTTCCGTCGGTCGCCTCGACCCGGAATCCGGCCAGGTCCGTGCCCTCGTTGTATCCGGCAGCCGGCTGGTGTGCCCACATGGAGTCAGTCACTGCATCCACTTTCCGTCGCGCGCGCAGCATTCCCCGCCCTGATGATTCGGCGGGGTCGATGCGCGAATGGAGATGATTCCCTTTACATGGATCGCGTGCCCGGAGCACCGGGTGACAAACTGCCCACCGGTGATCTTCCGCGACGATCGGGCACCCCAGCCGCGCGAGCGCGCGGCGCCGAACCGCGCGACGAGCAGCCCCGGGGCGCCGGAGACGTTGTTCCCGCGCCGGACGGGGAAGGCCGACCCGGGACGGAGAAGGGGCGGTGCCGCACGTGTTCGAGGACTTCACGACCGAACGAATCGCCGTGGGCGAGGCGACCGTTTTCGTCCGCCACGGCGGCGAGGGGCCGCCCGTGGTGCTGCTGCACGGCCACCCGCGGACGTCCGCGACCTGGCACCGGGTCGCGCCGCTCCTGGTCGAGCGCGGCTTCACCGTCGTCTGCCCCGACCTGCGCGGCTACGGGCGCTCGCGCGGCCCCGCGCCGTCCGCGGACCACGCGGCGCACGCCAAGCGGGCTGTCGCGAACGACGTCCTGGCGGTGATGCGCCACCTCGGCCACCCCCGTTTCGCCCTCGCCGGCCACGACCGCGGCAGCTACGCGGGTCTGCGGCTCGCGCTCGACCACCCCGACGCGGTGTCGCGGGTGGCCCTGATGGACTGCCTGCCGATCAGCGAGCACCTGTCCCGCATCACGGCGGAGTTCGCCACCCGCTGGTGGCACTGGTTCTTCTTCGCCCAGCCCGACGTCCCCGAGCGCGTCATCAACGCCGATCCGGACCGCTGGTACACGGGCGACCCGCACCGCATGGGGGAGGAGAACCACGCGGAGTGGCGCGAGGCCGTCCACAACCCCCAAGTGGTCCGCGCGATGCTGGAGGACTACCGCGCGGGCCTCACCGTCGACCTGCGGCACGAGGAGGCGGACCGCGCGGCAGGCAGGCGCCTGACGTGCCCCGCCCTGATCCTCTGGTCCACCCGCGACGACCTGGAGGACCTCTACGGCGACCCGCTTGCGATCTGGCGGGACTGGGCCGACGACCTGCGCGGACACGGCATCGACTCCGGCCATCACATGGCCGAGGAGGCCCCCGGCGCGGTCGCGGCGGCCCTCGGCGACTTCTTCCGCCGCTGAGCCTCTTCGGCCGACGGGCCTGCCCGGCGGGGGAGTCGGCGCCCGGGTGGCGCCGCCGGCCGGTGCGAGCCGCCGGCGCGGGTGAACGCGCGGGTGAACGGGACTGACTGGTCAGGCGATTCGGGGGCAGCCGAACAGCGGGCAGCCAGCCCGCCGCCGAACGCGCCGAAGGAGCAGCCGATGGCCGATGCCGACCCGCGGAGCACGGACCGGCCGGTGGCGGCACAGCTCGCCCACGGTGCCGGGAAGGCCTTCCGCTGGCTGCCCTACGCCCACTTCGCCGAGCTGTGGCCCGTACCGGCGGGAGTGCCCGCCTTCGCGGAGCACTCCGGCGCGGCGCCGTGCCCGCGGGCCGCGGCGGTGACCGCCGTGGCCGGTGCGCAAGTCCTGGCGCTGGCGGGGATCGCGGCGCTGGCGCTGGTGGCGCCCGTGTGGACGTCGGCGCTGATCGTCGTGGGCGCGCTGGTGGCTGTCGCCACCGTCGTCCGGACGCCGGCGAGGACGCCCGCGGTGCTACCCGCGGCGCGGATCCACGGCCTCGGCGCCGATCTGCCGGCGCCGGCACGAACCCGGGTGCCGGCCGGCACGGCCGGCTCACCGGTGCGATAGGACGCGACAAGAATCGAGGACGTCATGAAGACCGCGGCAATCGCCTACAAACCGGTGGGCCTTGCGCTCGGAGCGGCCAGCGGCATGGCCGCCGGGCTGCTGTTCCGGCAGTGCTGGAAGCTCCTGGCGCACGAGGACGACGCGCCCGACGCCACCGACGAGGACCGCGGCTGGCCGGAGATCCTGGCCGCCGCGGCCATGCAGGGCGCGATCTTCGCCGTGGTGAGGGCCGCCGTCGACCGCGGCGGCGCCGCGGCCGTGGAAAGGCTGACGGGCCACTGGCCTGACTGAGTTCCGGCCCGTGCTCCGGCCCCGCCGGCTGCCGGGCCGCAGCAGCCGCCGGGGCCGGCCAGGGCGTCAGGGCGACGCCGCGGCCGGTCCCGGGGTCCACCGCCTGCCGTTCGAAGAGCCAGTCCACCAGCAGCCGTACCCGGCCGTCGAGCAGCCGCTCCTGCAGTCCCTTGACCTGGTTGAAGGCGGTTCCGCTGCCACAAGGTCTGGGGCCAGCCGCCGAGCAGGATCAGCGGTTCACCGGCGCCGCCCTCGACGTAGTGCAGGCGGACACCGTTGGCATCGATCCGCAGTCCTGCACCATCCCGACGCCGACCGGATCGAGCTGGTCCACGTGCTCGCGGCCCTCGGGCACCCCGTCCGGCTGGAGATCGTGCGTGCCCTCGCGCCGGGGGAGGAGGCCTTCTGCGGCGCGATCCTGCCCGGGGTTCCCAAGTCGTCGCTGACCCACCACTGGCGGGCCCTGCGGGAGAGCGGCGTGATCCACCAGCGCCCCGCCGGGCGGCGGCTGTACCTGAGGCTGCGCCGCGAGGATCTCGACGGCCGCTTTCCCTGCCTGCTCGACCTGGTGCTCGCCGAGGCGGGGACGTAGGCGCGGCGGACCTGGCGCCTTCGGCGGTGTTTGGGGTGCTCTGCGCGGGGCAGCCGACACCAGGGGCTGAGGAGGACGTCGATGGAATTCTTCGAGGGTGAGTTGCCGGATCCCTCGACGCAGGAGCTGCCGATAGCCGGGTACAACCATTTGCCGCGGCTCGGCCTTGAGCGTCGCACCAGCGAACTAGGGCGCGAGCAACTGGAGGTGCTGCTCCGCTACGAGCGGGGCCACCGCGACCGCACCCCGGTCGTCCGGCTGATCACGGCCCGGCTGCGCGGGCTGCGCGAGCGTCATCGCCGCGGGCACCCGGAGGGCGGCTACGGCCGCCCCGCCGCTTAGACCCCGCGTCCCGTCGTCCGGTATGCGCACGCCCGGCAGGGCGACCTGGTGCGGCAAAGGCGACATAAGCTCGCATATGGGCGAAAATCGGGATGAATGCCCCGCGCCTGCCGACGCGGCGACCGATCCGAAGAACCAGGAGTCGCACATGGAGCACCCCCGTGGTTCCGGCCCGCCGTCGGCAGTCCTCTTCGACGTGGACGGCACCCTCATGGACACCGTCCACCTGCACACCGTCGCGTGGTGGGAGGCGCTGCGCCAGGGCGGGCACCAGGCCACGATGCCCGACATCCACCGGCGTATCGGCATGGGGAGCGACCACCTGCTCGACGCGCTCCTGGGCGAGGACCGCGACCACGACGGCGACGACGCCCTGAGCGCCGCGCACGACACGCTGTACGGCCAGTTCTGGTCGCGGCTGGCACCGCTGCCCCGGGCCACCGACCTGCTGCGGGCCTGCGCGGAGCGCGGTCTGCGGGTGGTGCTGGCCTCCTCCGCGTCGTCCGACGAGGCCGAGGTGATGGTCGAGGCGCTGGGCGCCGCCGACCACCTCTACGCCGTCACCACCGCCGACGACGTCGAATCGAGCAAGCCGGCCCCCGACCTCGTCGCGCGGGCGCTCGACCGGGCCGGCGTCCCCGCCGAGCGCGCCGTCTTCGTGGGCGACGCGGTGTGGGACGCGCAGGCCGCCGCCAAGGCGGGTGTGCGCTGCCTGGCGGTGCTGACCGGCGCCTTCGGGCGGCAGGAACTCCTGGACGCCGGCGCCGAGGAGGTCTACGACGACGTGGCCGCGCTCCTCGATGAGCTGGACGCCGGCGCTCTGCGCGGCATCGACCCCTGACCACCCCGATCCAGCGGAACACCCGTGCCGGGAAGGACCGTCATGACCACTTACGGATATTTCCTCTCCTCCGAGGAATTCACCCCGGCGGAACTGCTGGACCAGGCCCGGATGGCGGAACAGGCCGGATTCGAGGCGCTGGCGATCTCCGACCACTTCCACCCGTGGAACGACCAGCAGGGCCAGGGCTCTTTCGTGTGGTCCATGATCGGGGCGCTCTCCCAGGTCACCCCGCTGCCCGTCACCACTCTGGTCACCTGTCCGACGGTCCGCCTGCACCCGGCGGTCAACGCGCAAGCCGCCGCGACGGCCGCGGTCCTGACCGGCGGGCGGTTCCGCTTCGGGCTGGGCAGCGGCGAGGCCCTCAACGAGCACATCCTCGGCGACCCGTGGCCGGAGGCGCCCGAACGCCTGGAGATGCTCGAAGAGGCCGTCGAGGTGATCAGGAAGCTCTTCACGGGTGAGCGGGTGAGCCACCGGGGGACCCATTACCGGGTCGAGAACGCCCGCCTCTACACCGTCCCGGAGGAGCCCGCGCCGCTCTACATCTCCGGCTTCGGGCCGCAGGCCGCGGCGCTGGCCGGCCGCATCGGCGACGGCTTCGTCACGATGCAGCCCGACACGGACCTGGTCGAGCGGTTCCGCCGGGCCGGCGGCGGAAGCAAGCCGGTCATCGGCGGCCTGAAGGTCTGCTGGGACACCGACAGGGATCGGGCGGTCAAGACCGCGCACCGCCTGTGGCCGAACGAGCAGCTCCCGGGTGAACTCGCCCAACTGCTTCCCACCCCAGCGCACTTCGAGCAGGCCTCCACCCTGGTCACCGAGCAGATGATCGCCGACGCGCTCACCTGCGGCGACAAGGCCGCCGACCACCTCGACGCGGTCGGCGCCTACGCGAACGCCGGCTTCGACGAGGTCTACGTCAACCAGATCGGCCCCGACCAGAAGCAGTTCTTCGACTTCTACCGCACCGAGGTCCTGCCCGGCCTGCGCGCCTAGCACGGCCCGTCGCCCGGCGCGGCGCTCTCTGCAGCGGGGCGTCAGGCGCGAGGGGCGGCCGGGGCGGCGGCTTCCAGGTCGGTGACGCTGCCCGACATGATCGTCCGCACATGCTCGGTGATGTGCTCCGCGGGCCAGTCCCGCCAGACCACCGCCGGGGGCTGTCCGGGCGTCGGAGGGAGCACCGTCGGGTCGGCGGGTACAGGCATGGCGGGCGGTTCCTCGTGGCCTCGGCGGCAGCGGTCCGTCCCATGATCACAGCACCGCCCAGGGCGAGACACCGGTTCCACGGCGCGAGGCGGGCCGCCACGGGCGCGCCGGGTCCCGCTGTCCTATTCCGGGAGGGCCGCCAGCGGCTCCGCTCCCACCTGCCCGACCATCGAACGCGCCCGCCGCCGGGCCAGGCCCCACCAGTGTCCCCGGGCCGCGTGGGCGGTGTGCTGGTGCTCCGGTACGGATGCCGCCTCCGCCGCGGGCTCGGCCACGGGTTCCGCCACGGGCGCCGGCTCGGCCGGACCCCAGGCGCCGGAGCCGTACCAGGAGGCCACCTCGGCGGCAGCCGGGCGCCGCGCCGGATCCTTGGCCAGCATCTCCAGCAGGAAGTGCTCGACGCCGGGCGGTATCCCGGCACGCAGCTCGCTCGGCGCGACGGGCGGCGTCTCGACATGCCGGCGCAGCGCCGCCAGCGCGCTGTCCTCGGTGAACGGCGGTCGCCCGGTGAGGAGTTCGTACAGGACGCAGCCGAGTGCGTAGATGTCGCTCGCGGGCCCGGCTGCCCGGCCGAGTACGCGTTCGGGGGCGATGTACAGGCTGGTGCCCAGCACCTGGCCGGTGAGGGTCAGGGCGACCGCGGAGTCGTCCAGCAGACGGGCTATGCCGAAGTCGGCGATCTTGACGGTTCCGTCCTGCGCCACGAGCAGGTTGGCGGGCTTGATGTCGCGGTGGACCACGCCGTGCTGGTGGGCGGCTGCCAGCCCGCGGCCCACCTGGGCGCCGATGTCGGCGATCCGGGCCGGGGCCATGGGGCCGTGGGCGGCGAGTTCCTCCGCCAGGTTCAGGCCGTCCACCAACTCCATGATCAGATATGCCGCGTTGTCGTCGACCTCGTAGTCGTAGACGGTGACGACATGCGGGTCGCCGATCCGTGCCGCGGCCCTGGCCTCCACGCGGAAGCGCTCGCGGGCCACCTCGTCCGACGCCGCGGACGGCAGGACCTTCACCGCGAGGTCGCGGTGCAGAAGCTCGTCGTGCGCCCGCCAGACCTGTCCCATCGCGCCATGCCCCAGCGGTTCGTCCATTCGGTACCGTTCCGCGAGCAGCACGAAGGTCCCTCCTCGGTCGCCTGTGACGCCGGCGCCGCGGTGCCGGCACTGCACGCGTTCCCCGTCCGGCGGCAGGTATGGCAGTGGTGTGCGATGTATCGCGCGCCGGTTCGAAACCACCCGGTCAGGCGCCGCGGTCGGGGCGGGCCTCGGCGGCCGGTGGCGACGCCGACTCTACAGGGCGCGGGCCGCCCCGCGCCCGCCGGCCGGCCACCGGGGGCGGGGCCAACGGGCGGCGGGACGTGGCCAGTTGGTCGGCGAGGGCGAGGAGCACGGCCAGCGTCGTGGCGCCCGCGGCCAGCAGCAGCAGGGTGCGCCCGCCCAGCCCGGCGGCGGCGCCCGTGGCGGCTGTTCCGACCGAGGTCAGCGCGACTTTCAGGCCCGCGCTGGTGACGAAGACCTGCGCCCGCGCTCCGGGCGGGGCGTAGGCCGACCGTGAGGCCAGGGTCGAGGTGAAGGACAGCGCGTTCGCCACCCCGACCAGGACGAAACCGGCCAGCGCGGTGCCGTACGTGGGCGCGCACGCGGCCAGCACGGTGGTGCCGGCCAGCAGGGCGAACAGCCGCCGCGCCCAGACCTCGGGATCGCCGCGCAGCGGCACTGCCGTCACCAGGAGCGAGCCGGCCAGGCTGCCGAGGCCGAGGGCCGTGGTCAGCACCGCCCCGGCCGCCGGGTGGTGCGCGAGGTGCGGCCCGTAGGTGGTGGCGATGACGGGGAGTGCGCCCAGTTCCAGCGCCGAGACCAGGGTGAGGATGGTGACGCGGCGCAGCGCCGGGTGGCGGAAGAGGAGGGAGATGCCCTCCCGGACGCTGGGCGTCGGTGCGGTGCTCCGGCCGTCGGGGCGGTCGTGCGGGAGGGTGATGGTGATGCCCGCCGCGCCGCCGGCGGCGACGCACAGCGCGAGGAGCGCCTCCCGCGGCCCGGTGAGCGCCGCCGCGCCCGCCACCAGGGCCGGACCGAGGGTGCCGCCGAGCCCGTAGGTCATGGCGTCCCAGCCCTGCGCGCGGCGCTGCGCCCGTTCGCCCGCCCCGGCGAGGGCGGCCAGCCGGCTGCTCAGCCCGCCGGTGAGCAGCGGGCCGCAGCATCCGGCGACGGCTGTCGTGCACAGCGACACCCCGAGCGGGACCCGGCCCACCGACAGGGCGGTGCAGGCGAGGGCGACGGCGTAGAGGACGAACGCGCCCGCGAGCAGCCGCCGGCTGTCCCGCGCGCGGTCGAGCCGGTGCGCCAGCCACGGGCCGAACAGGTGCGGTGCGGTCAGCGCCGCCGCCAGGAGTCCGCCGGCCGCCGCCCCGCCTCCCGCGTGGCGGCTGGTGTCCAGGGCGAGCAGGACGATTCCCACCGTCGCCCCGCTGTCGGCGCCGCGGACGAGCAGCGCGGCCAGGAAGTACCGGACGAGGCCCCGGGCTTCCTTGCGGCGTGCACGCTGCGCAGGCGCTCCGGCGCTCGCGGATTCCACTGCGCGACTCATCCCTCCGGCCGCCTGCATGACTGCCGGAGTACCTTCCCGCGAGGAGGCGCGCGTACTCCCGGTGGAGCGGCTCCCGGGGCTGCGGCGGCGCCGCGCCGTCCCCGGGCTCCGCACCACCTGACCCGGAGGCGTCAGCCGCCGTAATCGCCCTGTATAGCGGTTATACCGCTTTCGTTACATGGTATAGTTTTTGCCAAGTCCTTACGTTCCCCCCGGGTGGACCGTCCCCCCGCGGTCGTGGGGGCGCGGCGGTCGCGTATGTACGGAAGAGGAGGTGGGCACGCCATGGGACAGGACTTTCCCCTCCCCGCAGGCGCACCCGCGGTCCTCCGGGCGGTGCCGCCGTATGTTCCCCAGGCTGCGCGGGTGGACAACGCGGCCCGGGACGCCGTACCGGATACGGACGGCCCTGCCGCGCGCGACTGCTGACGATGCCGGGCTCCCGAGGGGGGCCGGAGCAGGAACACCGCAGCGCGCCTCTGCGCTGGGCCGTACGACACCGACCATCGCGGGCATGCCGGCCACGGCTTCCGCGTTCCGCCGGCACCTGCGGCCGGCCGGTAATTCCCCCAACCGCGTCCCGATGGAGCACGCCCATGGAGCAGACCGCTCACGCCCGTATGACTCCCCTCCCAGGGGTCGGCGCCCGCTACGACATGAAGACCGAGTCCGGACGGCATCTGTCGCTCGTCGTCCACCAGGACGGCCGGAGGTTTCTGGCCTTCCACGATCCGGTGGACGACGACAGCTGCAAGGACGCGACCTCGCTCGCGCCCCACGAGGCCACCGCGCTCGCCAAGCTGCTGACGCCCGACCCGGTGCGGCACCTCCAGCAGCACCTGGAGATCGACCTCGTCACCGAGCACGTCCCGGTCACCAAGCGGTCGCCGTACGCCGGGCGGACGCTCGGCGCGACGCAGGCACGTACCCGCACCGGCGCCTCCATCGTCGCCGTGCTCCGGCGGACGTCCGCGGAACCCTCACCCGCACCCGACTTCCGCCTCGCGGCCGGCGACACCCTCGTGGTCGTCGGCACACGCGAAGGCGTCGGCGCCGTCGCCGAGCTGATCACGGGAGGATAGAAGCCAGTGCACAGCGCTTCCGACATGCTCATCGAACTCGGCGCGATCATCCTCGCCCTCGGCATCCTCGGCCGCCTCGCGGGACGTGTCGGCTTCTCGCCGATCCCGCTCTACCTCCTCGCCGGACTCGCCTTCGGCAAGGGCGGACTGATCCCGCTGCACGCCAGCGAGGAATTCGTCGCCACCGGCGCGGAGATCGGCGTCGTCCTGCTGCTCCTCCTGCTCGGCCTGGAATACAGCGCCTCGGAACTCGTCACGAACCTCAAGACGCAGTATCCGTCCGGCATGGTCGACTTCGTGCTCAACGCCGTGCCGGGCGCCGTCGCCGCCTTCCTGCTGGGCTGGGGGCCCGTCGCCGCCGTCGCCCTGGCCGGAGTCACCTGGATCTCCTCCTCGGGGGTGATCGCCAAGGTGCTCGGCGACCTGGGCCGGCTCGGCAACCGCGAGACACCCCTCATCCTCGGCGTCCTGGTCCTGGAAGACCTCTCCATGGCCGTCTACCTGCCGATCCTCAGCGCGCTCCTCGCGGGCGTCAGCCTGGCCGGCGGCACCCTCACCCTGCTGATCTCGCTGGGCACGGTCGGCGTCGTCCTCTACGTCGCCCTGCGCCACGGCCGTCTGATCAGCCGCGCGGTCTCCTCCGACAGCGCCGAGATGCTGCTTCTGGTCGTCCTCGGCCTGACGCTCCTCGTGGCCGGTGTCGCACAGGAACTCCAGGTCTCCGCCGCCGTGGGCGCCTTCCTGGTCGGCATCGCCCTGTCCGGCGAGGTCGCCGAAGGCGCCCGCAGCCTCCTCACCCCGCTGCGCGACCTGTTCGCCGCCGTCTTCTTCGTCTTCTTCGGGCTGAGCACCGTCCCGGCCGACATCCCGCCCGTCCTGGTCCCCGCGCTGATCCTGGCCGTCGTCACCATGCTGACGAAGATCGCCACCGGCTGGTACGCGGCACGGCGGGCCGGCATCAAGACCGCGGGCCGCTGGCGGGCAGGCGGAACGCTGGTCGCGCGCGGCGAATTCTCCATCGTCATCGCGGGCCTGGCGGTCGGCGTCGAACCCCGGATCGGCCCGCTGGCCACCGCGTACGTGCTGATCCTCGTCATCCTCGGTCCGCTCACCGCCCGCTGGACCGAACCCGCCGCCGGCGGGCTCACCCGGCTCGTCCGCCGCCCCGCCCCCGTGGCGGCGCCGGCCCCCGCGCCGGAACCGGTGGACGCGACCGCCCCGCGCACGTGACGCAACGGGCACCGGAGGCAGGACATGGCCGATACGGAGATCCCCAGGGAACTCCTCGACGGTTACACCCGGATCCTGGCCACGGTCACCACCACCGGCCGGCCGGCGCAATCGGCCGCTCTGCTACAGCCCGCGTCCTGGTGCCGCCACGAGCAGACCGGCCTTCCGCCTGCCGACGGGCGACCGGGTTCGGCCCGCGGCCCGGCGGCCGGCCGTGCGGGCACGGGCTCCGGCGGTCAGGGGCGACCTCTGCTCGTACGCCGGGTCACCGGGGGCCGGGCGGGCGGTTCAGCCGCCAGACCACGTTGATCCCGCTGCCCGCCGGGGCCGCGGGCGGCGTTGCCTGTTCGCTCCCGACTTCGGTGAAGCCCAGCCGGCGCGGTATCGCGGCGCTGGGGGCGTTGGCCAGGTCGTGCGCGATTTCCAGGCGATCCACATCCGGCAGCGTGAACATCTCGGTGACCACGGCCGCCGTCGCCCTCGTGGCGATGCCCTGGCCGGTGGCGGCGGGGTGCAGCCAGTACCCGATGCGCCGGCTCCGCGGCTCGGGCACGCGGTAGGTCTGGCACATGCCGATGGGGGCGCCGTCCTTGACGATGGCGTAGTTGTACACGTCGCCGCTCTCCCACGTCGACTCGGACTTCGCGAGGAAGTCCCGGGTGCTCTCCTCGCTGTGCTCGGCGGCCCACGGTGCCCACGGGCGAAGGTGGTCCCGGGACTCCGCGATCAACGTGAACGCCGCGGCGAAGTCGCTCTGCTCCCAGCGTCGCAGGACGAAGTCTTCGCACTCGATGATCTGTCTCGGTCGCTCCATGACGCCCATGATTGTTTCGCGGAACGGCTCGCCGCAACGTGGGTATGGCGGAGGCGGCCCTGACGTCGGCCCGGTGCTGCCGGCGCGCTCCCTGCCTCTCACCGGCGGTGACGGGAATGCACCGGCAGCAGGCCGGCCACGACCTCAACACGTCGCTGGACAACGTCGACTTCCCCGTGACCGGCGCCAGGCAGGGCGCCCCCGTAGCGGCAAGCCGCCACGGCCACCCCGTGGTGCCCTTCTCCCCGGGATTCGGCGCGATGCGCGAGCTGTGCACCGCGCTGGTCGAGGATCTCGCCGGCCACGGCTCGCCGTCGAACGCGCCTACCTCCGCGCCTTCTTCGACCTCCACCTGCGCGGCCAGGACGATCACCTGCTGTCCGAGCCGTCCCCGCGGTATCCGCACATCCGGTTCACGCGCCGGACCGGAATCGCACGCCCGGCCGCGCGGCGCCCCGAACGGGTGCCGCGCCCCGTTCGCCCGCAGGACCGGGACCGGGACCGGCGACTACGCCACCGCCAACGACCTCGGCGTCGCCTGGACGACCCGGCGGACGCCCCTGGTGCTGGCCGTACGTTCCACGAAGGCCGCCAAGGACGCCCCCGCGGACGAGGCGCTGCTCGCGGACACGGCCCGCGTCCTGGCCCGCACCCTGGCACCCGGCGAGTAGGCCCCGCGCGCCGGTCACGCACGGTCGTCGCGGCCGGGGCTCAGCCGACCAGCAGGACGAGCTTTCCGCGCACGTGGCCGTCCTCGCTGACCCGGTGCGCCTCCGCGACCTCGGCGAGCGGGAAGGTCCGCGCGACCGGGAGCGAGAAGCGCCCGGCCTCGACCAGCGCGCCGATCCCGGCGAGCGCGTGGACCGCGCGGCCGGTATCGCCACGGCTGAACGTCACCCCGTGCTCCTGGGCGCCGGCGAAGTCGGCGATCGTCACGACGTGCCCAGGACCGCCCGCCAGCTCGATCAGCTCGGGCAGCACGCCGCTCCCGGCGACGTCGAGAGCCAGGTCGACACCGCCGGGCGCGAGCGCGCGAACCCGCTCGACGAGCCCCTGGCCGTAGGCGACGGGCTCGGCGCCCAGCGAGCGCAGGTACTCGTGGTTGGCGGGGCTTGCGGTGCCGGTCACGCGCGCGCCGCGCGCCACCGCGAGCTGAACCGCGGCGCTGCCGACACTCCCGGAGGCACCGTTGACGAGCAGGGTGCTGCCGCTGCGAACGCCGAGCTGGTCGAGCGCGCGCGTGGCCGTCTCGATGGCGGCCGGCAGCGCGGCGGCGCCGGCGAAGTCGAGCGACGGCGGAATCGGCGCGTAGTACGACAGCACCGCCAGCTCGGCCTGGGCCGCCCCCTCGACGCAGAAGCCGAACACCCGACCGCCGAGTGCCACGTCCGCCACGCCCTCGCCGACCCTGTCGACCACGCCCGCCGCCTCGTAGCCCATGGTCTGCGGGAGGTCCTGCTCCATCTGGCCCTCGCGCTTCTTCCAGTCGCTCGGGTTGACGCCGGCCGCCCGCACCGCGATCCGGACCTGCCCGGGACCCGGATGCGGATCGGGCAGGTCCACGATCTCCAGGACCTCGGGTCCCCCGAACCGGCTGTAGCGGGCTGCCTTCATCATGTGCTCCGGTGTCGGCTCAGGGCGTCGTGCTGCTTGCCGCGTGTTCGACAGCGCACGCTGCCCGATACGAACACCGTACGTGAAGCCGCTCCGGAACAGGGTGTGCCGCCCGCCCCCGTCCGTGCCGAGGATGTACACCTCGCACGCGAACGCGGTGTGCGGCAGCGCCGGCACCGCTGCCGTGAGGACTCGCCCGCGTTCGACACCGGAGTGCGGGGCGCCGCGCAGCCGGAAGCCGATGTCCTCGCCCGTCCTGCCGCCGTCGGGCGTCAGGAGGTGTTCGCGGGTCTGCGGCGTCGGCCAGTCGGTCACGGCGACCACGGGGGCCGCGCCGTCCATCCGCGCGGCCCCCGTGGTCATGTTCTTGACGTAGTCGGCGTGCCCCGGGCGGTCGGCAGGGGCGTAGCGGCGGGGCGGCCGGGTCCGTCCGGGCGGGCGGGGCGTCAGTCTTCGCTGGCGGGTGCGGGCGAGTCGGTGAGCACTCCGCTGACGTTGCAGCCGCTGTTCTGCTCGGGGCTGCCGATGGGGATGACGGAGCCGATCAGGGCAGCGCCGCTGCCGCAGGTCGCCGAGCCGGACAGCCCGGGGCCGTCGTCGGCAGCGGCGATGCCAGCCGTTCCGGCGGTGAAGAGGGCGGCCGCGGCGAGAGACACGGCGGTGCGGACGATTCTGCGCATGGGCGGGATCTCCTTCGATGGGGGCGTGACCTCATGTATCCCGGACCGGCCCGCCCCGATCCGCACCGGCCGGGGCGGTCACCCGGAAGGAGCCGCGGTGCCACCTGTGGGACGCAGTCGTCGTACCGGAGCCCCGGTCCGGTGATCAGATCGACGCCTCGCCGGTCAGCGCGGGCACGGCGCGCGGGCGCGGCACCATGAGCGGGTCCTCCAGGGCCGCCACCAAGGCAAAGGGGAAGCGGCTGAGCTCAAAGCAGAGTGCGACGTCATCAGGACGGACTCCTTGGCGCACGCCCTCCGTCAGCTCGGCCGCGGCACGTGATTCGGCAGCCCGGCGCAGGAAATTGAGCAGCGTCCGTCCCCGCCCCGCCGAGGCACCGTGCGCCGCCGCGGCCTGCGCCGCCGCACGCGCAGTTGGTCCAGACCTATTGACGAGTGGTCGAGACCAATTTACGATCCGGGCCACCAAGCCCTGTGAGTGCGCGACGACACCACGAGGAGCACGACATGATCGGTCGGAGGCTACGTCTGCTGGGAATCGGTCTCACCATGGCCTTCCTCGCACAGATCCCGGTCGCCGCGGCGGCCCACGCCGCGCAGGGGGCGGCGCCCGCGGCCGACACCTGCGCCGCCAAAGCGAGGCCCTCGGGCAAGGTGCTCCAGGGATACTGGGAGAACTGGGACGGCGCGGCCAACGGCGTCCATCCCGGGCTCGGCTGGGTCCCGATCACGGACAGCCGGATCGCCGCCCACGGCTACAACGTCATCAACGCGGCCTTCCCGGTCATCAACTCCGACGGCACCGTGCTGTGGCAGGACGGCATGGACACGGGGGTGAAGGTCGCCACCCCGGCGGAGATGTGCCAGGCCAAGGCGGCCGGGTCAACGATCCTGATGTCCATCGGCGGAGCGGCGGCCGGCATCGACCTCAGCTCCAGCGCGGTCGCCGACCGCTTCGTGGCCACCATCGTGCCGATCCTGCAGATGTACAACTTCGACGGCATCGACATCGACATCGAGACCGGCCTTGTCGGCAGCGGCAGCATCACCACCCTCTCCGCCTCGCAGGCCAACCTGGAGCGGATCATCGACGGCGTCCTCTCCCGGATGCCCGCGGGCTTCGGCCTGACGATGGCCCCCGAGACGGCGTACGTCACCGGCGGCAGCATCGTCTACGGCTCGATCTGGGGCGCGTATCTGCCGATCGTGAAGAAGTACGCCGACAACGGCAAGCTCTGGTGGCTCAACATGCAGTACTACAACGGCAGCATGTACGGCTGCCACGGCGACTCCTACGAAGCCGCCACGGTGGCCGGATTCACCGCGCAGACGACCTGCCTCAACACCGGCCTGGTCGTCCAGGGCACCACGATCCGCGTCCCGTACGACAAGCAGGTCCCCGGCCTTCCGGCCCAGCCCGGCGCAGGCGGCGGCTACATGACGCCAGGCCTGGTCTCGCAGGCGTGGAATTCGTACGGCAACGGGCTGAAGGGCCTGATGACCTGGTCGCTCAACTGGGACGGGTCGAAGAACTGGACCTTCGGCAACAACGTCAAGGCCCTCGAAGGCCGGTGACCCCCGCGCCCGCCTGCCCGCCTGTCGCGGG
Source organism: Streptomyces sp. IBSBF 2435 (assembly GCF_036815005.1). Classification (NCBI taxonomy): domain Bacteria; kingdom Bacillati; phylum Actinomycetota; class Actinomycetes; order Kitasatosporales; family Streptomycetaceae; genus Streptomyces; species Streptomyces sp. IBSBF 2435. The sequence goes on from NZ_JAJSYW010000028.1 coordinate 68,050, forward strand.
CGGGCAGGCGGGCGCCGCCCGGACGGCTGCGGAAGCAGGGTCAGCGGGGGGCCGCGATGCTCACCGCTTCGGTGGGGACGCAGCACGCCGCGCCGGACGGGTCGGGCGCGGTCGCCGCGTAGCCGTGGGCGACCTAGGTCTGACCGGTGGGGTAGCGGCAGGTGACCGCGGCCGCGTAGGTGCCGGTGCCGCACTGGACGTATCCCTCGCCCGGGTAGTTGTCGGTGCTGCTGTGGATCCACCCGGTCCACGAGGCGCAGCCGGTGACGCCCGTCCCCGGCGGGTCCGCCACGGCCTGGACGGTCTCGGCGCCGAAGGCCGCGCCGGCCCTCAGGCGGGCGGCGCCGTCTTGCGCAGCAGGTCGATGAACGCCCGCATCCACGTGGGGTGGTCGGGCCAGGCGCGCGCGGAGACCAGGGCGCCGTCCACCACGCCGTCACCGTCCTCGTACTCCGCCCCGGCGGCGGCGACGTCGGGTTCGAGCGCGGGATAGGCGGCGGTGCGCCGGCCGGACAGCGCGCCGGCCGCGGCCGTGACCAGCGGGCCGTGGCAGATCTGGGCGACCGGCTTGCCCTCGGCGAAGAAGTGCCCGACAATCCGCTGCAGATCCCGGTTGTTGCGCAGGTATTCGGGCGCGCGGCCGCCCGGGATGACCAGGGCGGCGTAGCCGGCCGGGTCGACCTCGTCGAACGCGAGGTCCGCCGGCCAGGTGTAGCCCGGCTTCTCGGTGTACGTGTCGAAGCCGTCCTCGAAGTCGTGCACCACGAAGCGCAGCTTCTTCTTCGCCGGCGCGGCGATCTCGACCGCGTAGCCCTCCTCCAGCAGCCGCTGGTACGGGTACAGCACTTCCAGGGATTCGGCCGCGTCCCCGGTCACCAGAAGGATCTTCACCGCCATGGTGCAGGTCCCCTTCGTCTCGTCCGCTCCTCGGCGCCCCGCTCCCGGCGCCCTTGTCACCACGATGCCCCTTTCCGCCCGGAACAACGCGTCCCGGCGCGCGGATCGGGACGGGCCGCATCGCGGGACGAGCGGTCCCGCGCCGCCGGGCAGTCATGCACCGGACCCGTGCCGCGGGGCGCGGGCAGCGCCGGCACGTCCTTGCGGGCTCCTGGCACCTTCGAAACACCACCCTTTTCCCGCGCGTCGCACGCGTCCGCGCGGCGGTGGTCTGCGGAAGTATCGACGGCGGGGCAGGCGGCGTTCCCAGGAGCGCCGGAGCCCGGTGTGCCCGACAACCCGTCCGGCAGAAGGGTGTGCTGTGCCTCGTTCCGACGTCGTCATCGTGGGCGCCGGCGCGGCCGGGCTGAGCCTCGCGTACCGGCTGTGCGGCCCGGCGGACGGCGCCCCCGTACGGGTCGTCCTGGTCGACGCTCCTCCCGGCCCGCTGCGCCCGCCACCGCGCACCTGGTGCTTCTGGGAGCCCCCGGGCGGCGAGTTCGACGACGTGCTGTCCGCGTCCTGGCAGTGGCTGCGCGTACGGGGCAGGGACGGGACGGGGACGGTCACCCGGCCTGCCCCGCTGCGGTACAAGATGCTCAGGTCGGACGCCTTCGAGTCGCTGGTCGAGCGGCGCCTCGCGGCCTGCCCCGGATTCCGCCGGGTGACGGCGACCGTGACCGAGGTCGGCGACGCGCCGGACGGCGGCCGGGTCGTGGCGCGCGGCGAGCGGGGCGACCGGGTCGTGCTGCACGCGCGGTACGTCTTCGACTCGCGGCCGCCGCGCCGCCTGCCGGCGGCGCGCACCACGCTGTTGCAGCACTTCACTGGCTGGTTCGTGGAGACCGAGCGGCCCGTCTTCGATCCGGCGACGGCGGATCTGATGGACTTCCGCACCCCGCAGCCGGCGCACGGGCTGTCGTTCGGCTACGTCTTGCCGCTGGGCCCGCGTACGGCACTGGTGGAGTACACCGAATTCTCCCGCGCGGTCCTGGGCGCCGCGGGTTACGCACGCGCGCTGCGCCACTACACAGGGCCGGTGCTGGGCATCGGCGCGCACCGGGTCACGTCGGTCGAACGGGGAGTCATCCCGATGACCGACGGCCGCTTCCCCGGCCGGGCCGGCCGCTCGGTCTTCCGGGTCGGGACGGCAGGCGGGGCCACCCGGCCGTCCACCGGCTACACGTTCGCGGCCGTGCAGCGGCAGAGCAGTGCCATCGCCGCACAGGTCCGCGGCGGCGGGCGGTTCCGGCTGCCGCCGCCCTACGGGGCATGGCCCCGCGCCATGGACGCCGTCATGCTGCGGGCGCTGGACACCGGCCGCGTGGACGGCGCGGACTTCTTCGCCGGCCTCTTCCGCGCCGTCCCGGGGACCCGCCTGCTGCGCTTCCTGGACGGCACGACCCACCGGTACGAGGACGTCCTCGTCGGGCTGCGCACACCGGTGGCCCCGATGCTCAGGACGCTCCTGGAACTCCCCTTCGTAGCCCGGCGTGAGACGCCGGCCGCCGCGGGGTGGGGCGCCCGGCCCTCCGGCGCCGCCGCATGCCCAGAACAGGAGAGGAACGCCCCATGACGCTGCTGCGCGACCACGACCTGTCCGCCGCCTTCGACCACGGTTCGCTCGCCTACGACCGGCTGGTGGCCGTCAACCCCGGCTACCACCGCGATCTGCGGCGCTCGGCCCGCAGGCTCGGGCTGGCCGACGGCGGTCGCGGGCTGCGCCTGCTCGACCTCGGCTGCGGCACGGGAGCTTCGACGGCCGCGCTCCTGGCCGCCGCCCCGCACGCGGAGATCGTCGCCGTGGACGCCTCGGCCGGCATGCTGGAACGCGCCGCGGCCAAGCGCTGGCCGGCAGGTGTGACCTTTGTGCACGCGCCGGTCGAAGCGATGGAAGGGCCGTCGGCGCACGGCCGTTTCGACGCCGCTCTCGCCGCGTACCTCTTCCGCAACGTCAGCGATCCCGACCGGGTGCTCGGCGCCGTCCGTGAGCTGCTCCGGCCGGGCGGGCGGCTCGCCGTCCACGAGTACGCGCTCGGCGACGGCCGCGCGCCCCGGGCCGTGTGGTCGGCGGTCTGCGGCGCCGTCGTCGTACCGGCCGGGCTGCTGGCCGGCGACGCGGCGCTCTACCGCCATCTGCGCCGCAGCGTACTGGAGTTCGACACGGCCGCGGGCTTCGCGACCCGGCTGCGGCGGGCCGGGTTCCGCGCGGTACGGGCGCTGCCGCAGCCCGGCTGGCGGACCGGCATCACGCACACCTTCGTCGCCCGGGCGCCGGGCGCGGCGGGGGAGCGGGCATGAGGTACGGCAAAGCGGCGGCGGGCGGCCGGCGGGGCCGCGACCGGCGGGCGGCAATGATCGCGGCGCCCGCGGGCCGGGACCGCTTCCCCGGTCAGGCGCCCGCCGTAGCCGTGGTCGGCGGCGGGATCGCGGGCCTGGCCGCGGCGACGCTGCTGGCCGAACGCGGCGCGCACGTCACGCTGCACGAACGCGAGGAGAGCCTCGGCGGGCGGCTCGCGGGCTGGCCGACGAAGCTCGCCGACGGCACGACGGTCACCATGAGCCGCGGCTTCCACGCCTTCTTCCGGCAGTACTACAACCTGCGCGGTCTGCTGCGCCGGGTGGATCCCGGACTCGACGCGCTGACCAAGCTGCCCGACTACCCGCTGCGGCACAGCGCGGGACTGTGCGACAGCTTTGCCCGGGTGCCGCGCACCCCGCCCCTGTCCGGCCTCGGGTTCGTCGCGCTCAGCCCCACGTTCGGCTGGCGCGACCTGATCCGGATGAACCCGCGCGCCGCGCTGCCGCTGCTCGACGTGCGCGTGCCGGAGGTGTACGACCGGCTCGACGCGGTGGCGGCGGACGACTTCCTCACCCGTATCCGGTTCCCCGAGGCCGCCCGCCACCTCGCCTTCGAGGTGTTCTCCCGGAGCTTCTTCGCCGACCCCCACGAGCTGTCGGCGGCCGAACTGGCGCTGATGTTCCACATCTACTTCCTGGGCTCCAGCGAGGGCCTGCTCTTCGACGTGCCGGGTGAGCCGTTCCCGCAGGCGCTCTGGGATCCGCTGGGCCGCTATCTGGAGGGCCACGGGGTAAGGGTGCGCACCGGCTCGGCGGTGGAGCGCGTGACGCCGGTGCCCGGCGGCGGACTCGACGTCACCGCCGGCGGGCGGACCGCGCGCCACGACGCGCTCGTCCTGGCGCTGGACACCGGCGGGCTGCGCGGCGTGGTGGCCGCCTCACCCGAACTGGGCGACGCGGACTGGCGCTCCCGCGTGGCCGCCCTCAGGACCGCGCCGCCGTTCCTGGTGTCGCGCCTGTGGCTGGACCGGCCGGTGGCGGCGGGCCGCCCCGGGTTCCTCGGCACCAGCGGCTACGGCCCGCTGGACAACATCAGCGTGCTGGACCGCTGGGAGGGCCAGGCCGCCGGCTGGGCGCGGCGCAACCGGGGCGCGGTGGTCGAACTGCACGCCTACGCGGTCCCGCCCGGCGCGGCCCGCGACGCGGTGCAGTCGGCCGCTCTCGGGCAGCTGCACCGGGTCTACCCGGAGACGCACGACGCGCGGATCGTGGACGCCCGGCACGAATGGCGGGCGGACTGCCCGCTCTTCCCGGTCGGCGGCTACCGGCACCGGCCGACGGTGCGTACGCCCCACCCCTCGGTCATGGTGGCGGGCGACCTGGTCCGTACCGAACTGCCGGTGGCCCTGATGGAGCGGGCCGCGACGAGCGGATTCCTTGCCGCCAACGCCCTGCTGACGGGCTGGGGGGTACGGGGCCAGACGCTGTGGACGGTGCCGCCCGGCGGGCGCTCGGCGACGCTGCGCGGGCTGGCCGCGCTGGGCTCCGACCGGGCATGAAGGGCCGCGGGCTGGCCGCGCTGGGCTGAGACCGGGCCTGTCCCGGCCTGTCCGGGCACGTCCCGGCCTGTCCCGGTACGCAGAGGTCCGCGCGCCGGCGGCCCCGCTCCGGTCAGCCCGGGAAGCGGCCGCTGCTGCGCAGTTCCCAGCGGCGCTCCGCGTACGCGAGGTCGTCACGCCACAGCCGTCCGGCGGACGCCCGCATCAGCGGGCGCAGCAGGGGCGCGGCGGCGCGGGCCACCGCGAATCCGCGCCGGCCGGAGGCGGCCAGGACCGCCTCCGTCACGGCGGTCCTCGGTCTGCCGTCGCGGCCGGGCCCGAGCGGTGTGGCGTGCGACTCGACGACGGACCCCAGGCCCTCGCCCTCGGTGATGTGCATGACGACCGTCCGGGGCTCGGGCGCGGTGAACAGCGCCCGCACCGGCACCACGATCCGGCCCGCGAGCTTGAAGGACACCTCGACGGCGAAACCGTCCGCACCGCCACCGCCACCGCCGCCGCCTGACGGCGTGCCGGACACCGTCAGGTCGACGAAGGAGTACGGGTGCAACCACGCGCCGTGCCACGGGTCGAGCCGGTTGGCCACGACGTCCTCCGGCTCGCACACACCGACGCCTTCGTAAACGGCGTCGACCGCGTCCCGCACGCGGGGGCGCGGCGGCACGACGGGGCGCTCCAGCGGAGTCTCGCCGCCGGCCCGGTCCAGGCGCACCCAGGCCAGGACCCCGTCGTCATGAGCGGGAAGCGGTTCCCACCCGGCGACCGGTCCGCCGTCCAGGGCCAGCCCGTGCCAGTGGCAGACGAGGGTGCCGCACCGGACGCGGCCGTCGCGCAGCGGTGCCCCCAGGTGCGGGCAGACGCCGGGCCCCGCACGCAGGCGGCCGGCGGCATCGCGCCAGGCCACCACCTCGTTGCCGGCCACGGTACGGCCGATCGGCCGGCCTGCGGTGAGGGAGCGGGAGGCGCCGAGGACGTACCAGTTGCCCGACGGGCGGGCCAGGGCGCGTTCCAGGGCGCCGGCGATGATCCCGGGCTTCGCGTCGCGCCAGGTGGGCCGCTGGCGCTCCCACGGCACGGGGGCGCCGCGCAGCCGCAGCGGGACGCGGCCCCGGCCGGCGCGGTCGTCGCCGGTCATGCCATCTCCTCCCGCGCTGCAGGGGCGAGCGCCCCGGAGGGCGCCGCGGACGTCCTGGCGGCGCGGGCCGGCCGGGCGCGGACCGGGCTCGCGCCGGCGGTGCGGGCCTGGACCCGGGCCGCGAGGACGCGGACCAGTCCGTCGAGCGCCACCGCGGCGCGGCGGGTGCGGGGGACGACGGCCCGCCGGTGCAGGACGCGGTAGCCGTCGTCCTCGATGGCGTCGAGGATGCCGCTGTAGAGCACGAACGCGGTGCGGACGCAGGGGCGCGAGACGGGCGCGAGCAGCGCGATCCCCGGCAGCGCGGCGCGGTAGACGCCCCGGTTGTGGGCCGCGGCGGCCCGCAGCGCACGGGTGATGCGGGCGTCGGGCCGGCCGGTGGCCCTGCTCCACAGGAGGCGTTCCCTGTCCACCCCGTGCGCGGCCAGCAGGTCGGCCGGCAGGTAGAGCCGGCCGCGGTCGAGGTCCTCACCCACGTCCCTGAGGAAGTTGGAGAGCTGGAAGGCGACGCCGAGGGCCGCCGCGTAGGGCTCGGCGTCGCCGCGCGGCCCGACGGTGCCCAGGACGGGCAGTATCTGGAGCCCGATGACGGCGGCCGACCCGTGCATGTAACGGCCCAGTTCCTCGTACGAGGCGTAGCCGGTGACCGTCAGGTCGCTGCGCATCGAGGCCATGAAGTCCGTGAAGTGCCGGTGGTCGATGCCGTAGACGGCGGCGGTGTGGGCGAGCGCGCGGATCACCGGTTCCCGGCAGGCGCCGCGGCGCAGCCCGTCGTCGAGGCGTTCCTGGAGACCGCCGAGGGCGGTGGCGCGTTCCTCCGCGGTGGCGCCGCTGTGCAGATCGTCCACGATGTCGTCGGCCCACCGGGCGAAGCCGTACAGGGCGTGGACCGCCGGGCGGCGCTCGACCGGCAGCAGCCGGGTCGCGAGGAAGTACGTCTTGCCGTGCCGCGCGTTGAGCCGGCGGCACTCGCTGTACGCGGCGCGCAGGGCTAGCTCGTGGATGCCTGCCGCGTCGAGTTCGCGGGCGGTCATGCCAGAGCGCCTTCCGCTGCTTCCGGCGCCGCCACCCCGGCGGCGCGCGGCACGGCCCGCGGGGATGTACGCACGGCGCGGGGGCCGGTGATCCGCGCGGCGGCCAGCTTCCCGGAGATGAGAACGGTCGGCACCCCCACGCCGGGGGTGGTGCCGCAGCCGGCGAGCACGGCGTTCTCCGTGCCGCGCACGAGATTGCGCGGCCGGAAGGGCCCGGTCTGGGGGAAGGTGTGGGCGGCGGAGAAGGGCGTGCCCGCCGCGTGTCCCTGGGCTGCCCAGTCGGCGGGGGTGACCAGGCACTCCTGCTCGATCGCCGAGCCGAGTCCGGCCATCCCGCGCTGTTCGAGCGTGCTGAGGACGCTGTCGCGGTACTCCGGCGCCAGCTGCCGCCACTCCCGGGTGTCCGGTCCGACGTCGGTGTTCGGGCAGGGCGCCAGGACGTAGTGGAGGTGCTTTCCCGCGGGCGCCAGGCCCTCGTCGGTCGCGGTCGGCCGGGTGATCAGCAGCGAGGGGTCGGACATCAGCGATCCGTGGGTCAGCTCGTGGAAGGTCTGCTGCCAGGCCGCGCCGAACGAGATGGTGTGGTGGGCGAGACCGGGCCAGGTGCGGTCGGTCCCGGCGTGCAGGACCACCGCGGAGGGCGAGTGCCGCAGCGCGAGCGGGCGCAGCGGAGCCCGGCCGAGCAGCCGGTAGCTGACGGGCAGATCCGGTGTCAGGACCACGGCGTCGCAGGGGAAGCGCCCCTGATCGGTGACGACGGCGGTGATCCGGTCCCCGGCGCGTTCGAGCCGGGTGACGGTGTGTCCGTACCGGAAGTCGGCTCCCGCCTCGGCGGCCGAGGCGGCCATCGCGCGCGGCAGGGCGTGCATGCCGCCCCGGGGGAAGCAGACCCCGGCGATGGTGTCCATGTAGGCGATGACCGCGTACGCGGCGAGGGCGCGCGACGGCGGTACTCCGGCGTACAGCGCCTGGAAGGTGAAGACCCTGCGCAGTCGCTCGTCCGTGATGAAGTGCCCGATGCGTGCGTCGAGCCGGGCGAATCCGCCGAGGGCGGCGAGCCGGGCGAGGTCGGGGTGGAGCAGCTGGAGGGGGGAGTCGAAGTTGGCGTCGATGAAGCGGCGCATCTGCACCGCGTGGAGGCGTGTCAGCCAGACCCGCAGCCGCCGGTAGCCGGCGGCCTCCCGGGCGCCCCCGAACCGCTCGATCTCGGCTTCCATCGCCGCGGCGTCGGTGTGCACGTCCAGGTGCGATCCGTCGGCGTACCTGGCCCGGTACGCGGGATGCAGGGGGAGCAGCTCCAGCCGGCCGGACAGGCTGTGGCCGACCGCGGCGAAGGCCTCTTCGACCAGGTCCGGCATGGTCAGCACCGTCGGTCCTGTGTCCATGCGGTAGCCGCCGCGCTCCAGCAGCCCGGCCCGGCCGCCGGGCAGCGGATCGCGTTCCACCACCGTGACCCGCCGGCCGGCGCCGAGCAGGTGGAGGGTGGCGGACAGGCCCGCGAGCCCGGCGCCGATGACCACCACATGGTCGACTGGTCCCTTCACGGTCCTTACGGGGCGGTCCCTCCTCCGGTCGCGGCCCTGAGCGAGGACGCCGGGGCGCCCCGGCCGGGCTTCGCTGCTTCGGGAACGTCCTCGTGCGCCCCCGGGCCGGGAGACGATCCGGCGACGCTGCGCAGCAGCCCGAGCAGGCGGTGTCCGGGTTCTGCTTCCACGCCGGCCCGGTCGAGGTGCCGCTCGGCCTGCCGCATGAGCCGGTCGGCCCGGGCCTCGACATCGGCACGCGCCCCGGTGGCCACGAGCGCTTCGCGTACGTCGGCAAGGGCGGCTTCCGACAGATCGGCGCGGCCCACCGCGGCGTCGAGCAGGGACCGGGTCCGCTGGTCCCGCCGTGGGGGGGGGGGGGGGCGGGGGCCGGCGCGCCCCTAGGTGGGTTTTGTCTCCCAGACGTCCCCACCCCACGCCCTCCCCCTCA
>NZ_JAJSYW010000028.1:76998-94629 GCF_036815005.1 Streptomyces sp. IBSBF 2435
ATGGGGGCCCCCCCTCCCGGGGGTTCGCCTAGGCCGGGGGGGGGGGGGCCGGGGGGGGCGCGGGCGCGCCCCCGCGCCACGGCGAGCAGATAGGTCGGTTTGCCCTCCCTGACGTCCCCTCCCGACGGCTTGCCCGTCATGGCGGGATCCCCGAAGACCCCGAGCAGGTCGTCGCGGAGCTGGAAGGCGATTCCCGCGCAGCGGCCGGCCGAGGACAGCGCCCGCGTGGTGTCCTCGCCCGCGCCGGCCAGCGCGGCACCCAGCGAGATCGGGCGCACGACCGAGTACAGGGCGCTCTTGAGGTACGCGGTGCGGATGGCGCGGGCGGCGGAGCGCGCGCCGGTGGCCTGCCCGTGCACATCGAGGTACTGCCCGGCCACCATCTCGGTCCTCATCGCCCGCCAGACGCCGAGTACCCGCTTGCGGGTGGCGGCGGCCATGGCCGTGTCCGCGACGGTGTCGTCCGCCCAGGCGAGGGCGAGATCCCCGACGAGTACGGCCGCGGACGTACCGAAGGCCTCGCCCAGCACCGAGCCGGGCGCGGGTCCCGGCCGGCTCGCGAGGCAGACGTGCATGGCCAGCCGCCCGCGGCGCAGCGCCGACCCGTCCATCACGTCGTCGTGGACGAGGGCGCAGGTCTGGATGAGTTCGACGGCCACTCCGAGGCGCAGGGCCGCTTCGGTGTCGGCGCTCCGCACGCCCCCGCCGCAGGCGCGCATGCTCCACCACAGGAGCCGCGGCCGCATGCGCCGGCCGCCGTCCACGGTGAAGTCCGCGACGCGTTCCGCCAGATCGCGGGAGAAGCCCGCGTCGATGCCGGCCGCCTGGGCGACCCGTTCACGGAGTACCGCACCCGCCGTACGGAGCACGGCTCCGGCGACATCCGCGTCCACGGACCGCGCGTCGGCGTCCGTGGAGGCCTGCCCCGCCGCGTACTCGGAGCGCCACCTCGCGGAGGGCCGCCCCGGCGGCGCGGACACGGCCCGGGTGCCTCTGTCCTGCGGAGACCGGCAGTCGGCGGGGGAGTGCCCCTCGGCCTTGCTGCGGCGCGTCGCACTTCCTTCCGCCAGCGGTGTTCGGTGCACGTCTCCCCTTCCGGGTGGATACGCCGTTCGGACGCGGTGAGCCGCCACTTCGTCGGCCACGGCATGCGGGACGGAAGGGGCTGGTGGTCCGAGAGGATCACGAGAACGGGCCGTCCGCGTGCTGGCGCGGCCCGTTTTCGCGACCCGCGCCCGCGCACTGACCCGTTCGGGCGCGTCCGGGCCTCCCCAGGCGCCGTCGGCGGTCTTCGGGTGCGTTCGCGCGGAGAGCGGGTGCGGGCCACCCGATTGGAGCGTCCGGGGCGGTCGGCGGGGCGGTGCCGTGATCAGCTGGCCCGAGCGTGCGGCGCGAGGCCCCGCCCGCAGCGGGAAGAGGTGCACGATGCCAGCCGGATACCCAGAAGGCCGGGTCGCCGTCGTCACGGGAGCGGCGCGCGGGGTCGGGGCCGCGGTCGCGCGCGAGCTGTCCGCCCGCGGACTGCGGGTGGTCCTGCTGGGCCGGGAGCTGGAGACGCTGCGGGAGACCGCGGCCGGGCTGCCGGGCAGCTCGTACTCCATCGAGGCGGACATCACCGACGAGGCGGCGATGCAGGGCGCCGCACAATGCGTCGCGGCGCGCTTCGGGCCGGCCTCCGTCGTGGTTGCCAACGCCGGCATCTCCATCGCCGGTCCCTTCGCCGCCTGTGACGCGGCACTGTGGAACCGGGTCATCGAGGTGAACCTGATCGGCAGCGCGGTGACCGCCCGGGTCTTTCTCCCCCAGCTGCTGCGGACCCGCGGCTATCTGCTCCAGGTCGCCTCGACCGCAGCCTTCGGGTCCGCGCCGATGATGAGCGCCTACTGCGCATCCAAGGCGGGTGTCGAATCATTCGCCGTGGCCCTGCGCAACGAGATGGCACCCGAAGGCGTCGGCGTCGGAGTCGCCTATCTGCACTGGACGGGCACCGACATGATCAGCGAGCTGGACGACCACCTCGTGCTGCGTGAGCTGCGCCGACACCAGCCAGCCCCCGCCCGCCGGGTGCACGGGCCCGCCGAGGTCGCCACATGGCTGGCGCGCGGCATCGAACGTCGCGCGCCGGCCGTTTACGCGCCCCCCTGGCTGCGCCTCGCCCAGCCCCTGCGCCCGCTCTTCCCCTACCTCGTCGCCCGCGTCGCGCGCCGCTCCCTGGCCGGATTGTCCGCGGACGAGCTGCACCGGGGCGTCGGCGTCCTGGGCAACGGCGGACGCGCCGACTGGGAGGCCTACCGGTCGGCCCGCCCCACCACCCCGCCACAGGCCTGAGGCCGGCAGCTCCGCGGGCTGTGAACGGCGGGCGCGATTGCGCGTGCGACCGGGTCCTGGACGTTCGGCACCGAAGCGGTCGCCACGCCGGGAGCCGGGACGGGACGGTTGACCGGCCCGGTAATGGTCAGTAACTTACCGGTGCTGATCGGCACTTGGTGAACGTACTTCGGAATCCACCCGCCGCCGGCCTCATGGCGACGGCTCAACGGACGAGGTTCCCATGCGGATTCCCGCACTGACGGCAGCCGTCGCGCTCCTCACCGCCCTGACCCTCTCGCCGGCCGGCAGCGCCGCCGCGACCCCGGCGGCGCACCACGGGGACAGCGGCCGGTTCGACCGGCCGTACACCGGCTTCGCACCGGCCGGCACCGTGCTCCGCCCGGGGACCCCGCGCGAGGCGGGGCTCGACGCGGCGCCCATCGACGCCTTCGAGCAGCAGATGGCCGGCTGGGAGGACCCGGCCGCCGGCGCCGGCTACCTCTTCCCGGGCGCCACCACACTGATGGCGCACGACGGCGTGGTGGTCGAACGCGGCGCGGGCGGCTACGCGGTGAAGTACGCCGACACCACCGCCGAGCTGCCCAGGAGCCAGTGGGTCCCGGCCCGTACCGACACCATCTACGACCTCGCCTCGCTGTCGAAGCTGTTCACCTCGATCGCGGCCATGCAGCAGCTCGAAGCCGGCCGGATCGACCTCGGCACGCCCGTGGCGCACTACATCCCGGAGTTCGCCGCCAACGGCAAGGGCGGCATCACCGTCGAAGAACTCCTCACCCACACCTCGGGGTTCGACGCCGACCCGGTTCCCTCGCTGTGGCAGGGCTACTCCGACATCCCCTCGCGTGAGAAGGCCGTCCTCGACGCCAGGCCGATCAACCCGCCGGGCACCGCGTACCTGTACTCCGACCTCAACATGCTCAGCATGCAGCTGGTCCTGGAGAAGGTGACCGGCAAGCCGCTGGACACCCTGGTGCGCGACGGCATCACGGCGCCGCTCCACCTGACGGACACCGGCTACAACCCGCCGGCGGCCAAACTGCCCAGGATCGCGGCCACCGAGTACGAGACCAGCCCCGCGCGCGGCATGGTGCGCGGCCAGGTGCACGACGAGAACGCCTGGTCGCTGAACGGCGTGGCCGGCCACGCGGGCGTCTTCTCCACCGTCGACGACCTCGCGGTGCTGGCCCAGACGGTCCTCAACGGCGGTACGTACCAGGGCCACCGCATCCTCGGCGCGAACAGCGTCCGGCTGATGGAGCAGAACTTCAACCAGGCGTTTCCCGGCGACTCGCACGGCCTGGGCTTCGAGCTCGACCAGATCTGGTACATGGGCGGACTGTCCGGCCCGCGGAGCCTCGGGCACACCGGCTTCACCGGCACCTCGCTGGTCATCGACCCGCAGTCGCGGTCCTTCGTCATCCTGCTGAGCAACCGGGTGCACCCGACCCGCGACACCCCCTCGACCAATCCGCCGCGCCGGGCCATCGGCGAGGCGATGTCGCAGGCGATACGGGTGGCGGCGCCCCGCGGCGGCCCGCTCTGGTACTCCGGCCAGGCCGGCGGCGTCACCAGCACCCTGACCACGGGTCCGCTCACCGCGACCGCCCCGGTGGACGTCGACTTCTCCGCCTTCGTCAACACCGAGTCCACCGACCCCCTCTCCCTGGAGGACTCCACGGACGGCGGGGCCACCTGGCACGCGCTGCCGCTGACCGCCACCGGCCCGGGAGCGCCGTCCGGCACGCCGGCCTCGCTGTCCGGGCAGGCCGTGCGCGCCTGGTGGCACGTGCACACGCGGATACCGCAGCCGGCCGGAGCGCTCGCGATCCGCTGGCGCTACACCACCGACCCGGTGTACGAGGGCCGCGGGGTCGACCTCGCCCACCTGTCGGTGACCTCCGGCCGCCACCCCGTACCCGGCTCCGCCGCGCTGATGCCGACCGGCGCCTGGCAGCTCCGCCCCGGACATGCCGCCTAGCCGCTGCCGCAGCGGCGGGCGGCGCACCCGGTCACGTCCGCACCAGGCGTGCATGTGCCGGGCAGGTTCCCATCGGTCGGATCCACACCGCGCGGGCGGTGGACGCCGGGCACACCCGCGAGTGATCCACGACCGTTGACGCAGCCGGGCCTTGTCCCTTCCACCGGATACCGGCTCCGCCGCCTCCGCGGCCGCGCGGCCGACCGGGACGACGAGCGCCGCGCGAAAACGTGCACCCCTTCTCCCGGGGTGACCCCGCGAGCGGTCCGCTGCCGGCACCCGTGCCACGGGAGCGGGCAGCGGACCGGGGATCACGACGTCGCGGGCAGGATGTTGTGATTGCGGCGGAAGACGTTGGCCGGGTCGTACTTCGCCTTGATCTGGGCGAGCCGCTCCCCTGTGGCCCCCGGGTAGAGAGCCGCCCTGACCTCGTCCGGTCCCAGGTCCATGCTGAGGTTGGCGTAGGCGCCGGGGCCGGACTGCCGGATGGCGGCTGTGAACTCCTCGACCCAGACCGTGTGCAGGTCGGCCTCGGCCTGGTCGGCGTAGATGGCGGACACGTTGGCTATGATCCTGCGCCGCCGGTGGGCGAAGGCCGTGGCGTCCGACGGGACCCGCGCCATGGCCCCGCCCACGACCCGCAGTTGCACCCCGGCGACCAGCGCACTGGAGGCGGCGGTGTGTTCGAGGACGGTTCCGGCGGTCGTGCGGTCGACCCGGTCGAGGAACAGGGTGCGCGACACGGTCAGCGGGTGCACCGAGGGGTCGCCCGGGCGGAACATCCCCGCATAGGTTCCGGCCTGCACCATGTCGGCCAGCGGCGGGGCGATCGCCCGGAATCGGCCGACGACCTCCTCGCCCGCCTCGGGCGGCCCCGCATAGCACATCATCGCGAGGATGATCGGCTTGCCGTGGTGTTCCTCGGGCACGAACGGGACCGGGGGCGCCGTCCACACGTTCACGATGGTGGAGAGTTCCTCGGGGGCGGCCTCGGCCTCGGCGATGAAGGCCTCAAGGATCCCGGGGTCCACCGGAAGGACCAGCATTCCGCCGTACACGGCGTCGAGCTCGTGCAGCCGGAACTTGAAGCGGGTCGCCACACCGAAGTTGCCGCCGCCGCCCCGGACGGCCCAGAACAGGTCGGGGTGCTGGTGCTCGTCCACCCGCAGTAATTCGCCGTCGGCCGTGACGATCTCCACGGCCAGCAGGTCGTCGACGGTCATTCCGTACTTGCGGGTCAGGAAACCGACACCGCCGCCCAGGGTGATGCCGCCGACCCCGACCGCGGCGTCGTCGCCGAACCCGGTCGCAAGCCCGTGCTCCCCGGCCGCCGCGGTGTACTCGCCCGCGGTGATGCCGGCCTCAGCCCAGGCAGTACGGGCCTCGACGTCGATCTCCAGCGCCCGCATGCGGGCCAGGTCCAGCACGATGCCGCCCTCGCAGACACCGTGCCCCGCCCAGCTGTGTCCACCGGAGCGGATGGCCAACTCGAGCCCCGTCTCCCGCGCCAGCGCCACGACGCGCGCCACCTGTGCGGCGTCCCCGGGGCGCAGGACGACGGCGGGCCTGAGGTCGGCGTTGCCCACGAACACGGTGCGCGCTGCGTCGTACTCGGCGTCACCAGGCCTGATGACCTGCCCGTACTGCTCGTCGGTGAGCTCCCCGACCGAAAGGGGAGCATTGCCGAGAGGTGCTGTCACAGAGCGACTCCTTAAGTCGTTGCCATACGTCATGCGCGTCGCCGGTCCGCCCGGCGCTCCGGACCGGTCTCCGGGCGGAGTCGGGCCGATCTTGCGGACGTGCGGACCGTGCCATCCCAGTCTTTTCCCTGTCAAACCCTTCGACGCAATCGGTGATCACATGCGGCCAAGGCATGGGATTTCCGCTGATGATGCGTGGATGCCTGCCGTTTCCGTGCGGTTCGACCCGCTTGCAGAAGTTCTGGCGCCTTCCGCGCGGCGGCCGTTCCCGCGGGGAATTTCCCCGGGTCATCGCCCGGCCGAGAAATCACGCCGGAATATGCGGACCGGTCGGCATGCGAAGGACGCGGGCGTATCCCCGCGGCCGTTGTCCGGGCTCGAAAGGGCGAAAGGCCATCGGGGCGCGGACCGGCCGCCGCCCCGGCCGGTGCGTCCCGCGGCCTGCCCGGTCCGGCCGGTGCCCCCTCGGCGCCGAGCGGCAGGCCCGCACGATCTAGGCTGCCCTCAGCGGCCGCCGGGCCGCTGGAAGGGTGACCGCGGTGATAGCTGCGCTGACAGGGTTCGCCCTGTTCGCCATGGTGGTGACGGTGGTGCCCGGCCCGGACACGCTGCTCGTGCTGCGCAACGCGGTACGGGGCGGCCTGCGGGCCGGAAGCGCGTCGGCCGTGGGCGCCGGGCTGGGCTCGATGGTGTGGGCGTCGGCCGCGGCCGTCGGGCTCGACGCGGCTCTGCGGCGGTGGGACACCGCCTTCACCGCGGTCCGGGTGGCCGGCGGCCTCTACCTGCTGGTCCTCGGCGTCCAGGCCCTGTGGTCGGTGCGCCCCGGACGCAAGGACCCGGTGCGCGCCGGGCAGGACGGTCCGGTACGTGCGGGGGAAGAGGACGCCGCCGAGCCGGCACCCGCCCTCGCCGAGGGGCAGGTGACCGGCCGTCAGGCCTTCAGACAGGGCCTGCTCAGCTGCGTGCTGAACCCCAAGGTGGGCACCTTCTTCATCGCCGTCGCGCCCCAGTTCCTGCCCTCGGGGCGGTCGGTGCTGACCGCCACCCTGCTTTTCGGCATGGTGGACGCGAGCATCGCCATCGTGTGGCTGCTCGTCGTGGCGGCCGGCGCCGCCAGACTGATGGACCGGCTCCGGCGGCCGGCGGTGAATCTGGCCCTGGAGGGGACCGCGGGCGGCGCGCTGGTCGTGCTCGGCGCGGTCGCGGCGATGGAGGCCGCCCGCACCTGACGCGACCCGCCGGCCCGGCTGCCCGGCGCCGCCGCCCGGACCGTAGTCATCGTCATGCCCGCGCCGGCCTCGCACCCGTCGCCGTACCGGGGGGGGGGGGGGGGGGGGGGGGGGGGGGGGGGGGGGGGGGGGGGGGGGGGNCCCCCCCCCCCCCCCCCCCCCCCCCCCCCCCCCCCCCCCCCCCCCCCCCCGGGGTTCAGCCGGCACGCCCGGCCCCCGCGGCCCGCAGGCGCCGCTCGGCGCGCGACCGGCCGCGGCTGCCGGCCGCCGGGGCCGGGGCGCCGGCGGGTTCGAGCGATTCCGCCAGCGAGCGGACCGTCGGGCGGCGGAAGAGCTCCGCCATCGGCAGCTCCCGTCCCAGCCGCTCCTGGAGCAGCCCGTGCACCCGGGTCGCCTGCAAGGAGTCGCCGCCCAGGCCGAAGAAGCTGGAGTCGCGGGTGATACCCCGCACGCCGAGCACCTCCGCCCAGGTGGCGGCGATGACCGCTTCCAGCCCGTCCCGCGGCTCCCCGTCCGCCGACGCGCCGATCCCCGCCAGCCGGTCGCGGTCGACGCCGCCGGTGGCCGGGTCCACCGGCAGGCTGCCGACGACCGGCGGGCGCGGGGGCAGCGGGGTGCCGAACCTGTCCCTGGCCGCCTCCCCGGCCGCCGGCTCCGACTCGGCGTAGACGGTCAGCTCCGCCAGTGCCTCGGCCGGTCCCGCCAGGTGCGCGGCGATCCAGGGGCGGGCCGGGTCGAGGCCGACCAGCTGGTGCGGGGCCTCCCGCTCCAGGGCGACGGCCAGCGACGCCAGCGCCTCGCCCGGGGGCAGCACGCGATAGCCCCGGGCCGCCGTCGCCTCCTTCAGCGCGTAGCCGGTGCTCATACCCGTCTCGTCCCACATGCTCCACGCCAGGCTGTACGCGTCCAGTCCGTGCGTGCGCCGCTGACGGACCGCCAGCGCGTCGAGATACGCGGACGCCGCCGCGTACCCGCCCACCGACGCGCCGCCGAACAGGCCGTTGACCGACGAGAACGACACGAAGAGCAGCCCCGGCCGGTCCCGCAGCAGCCGGTCCAGGACCCGTGCGCCGCCTGCCTTGGCGCCGAGCGCCTCGTCCAGGTCCGCGGGCGCGCAGGAGTCGAGCGGGGCCTCCCGGAAGGAGCCCGCCAGGTGCAGCACACCGTCCAGCGGCGCCCCCCACCGCTTCTCGGCCTCCCGCAGCACCCGGTTGACGGCGTCGGGGTCGCGGACGTCGGCGGCGGCGTACCCGATCCGCGGATCGTCCGCGCCCGGCCGCGGGCTGCGGCCCAGGCACAGCACCCGGGCCCCGTAGCCGTCGGCCAGCATCCCTGCGAGCAGCTGTCCTATGCCGCCGGAGCCGCCGGTCACCAGGTAGCGCCCGCCGTGCCGGAAGGGCGGGCGGCGCGAGCCGGACGCCGGCGCCCCGGCGGGCACCAGCCGCCGTGCCAGCCGCCGGCCGGCGCGGTGGGCGACGACGCGTTCGCGGGGGAGCCGGGCCACTTCGGCGCCGAGCAGCCGCGCCGTGCGGTCCGGGTCGTCCGGGGGGATGTCCAGGTGCACGACCCGGGTGCCGGACCGCTCGTGCCCGAGGGTGGCCACCAGCCCGGCCAGCGGAGACCGTTCGAGAGCGGGCGGGTCGTCGGGCAGGACGGTCAGCGCGTGGCTGGTGACGACGTACACCGCCTCCGCGTGCGCGGTCCGCCGGGCCAGCCGCAGCAGCCCGTGCATGTCCGACCGTGCCGTGTCCGGATCGACCGGTGCGGGGCCGCCGTACGCGCGCAGATCGACCACCGTGCCCGGCCGGTCCGCCGCCGGGCCTCCGACGCCGTCCGGCACCGACCCGGCCGGGGAGTGCGCGCCGCCGATCAGCACGCACCGCCGCCCGGCCGCCTCCAGAAGGCGGGCCAGCCGCTCGCCGACCCCCTGGGTGTCGGACAGCACCAGGACGGCGCCGTCCCGAGCGCCCGGCTTCCCGGACAGCGCCCGGGGAATCCACTCGGCCCGGTGGAAGTGGTCCGGGACGGTGCCGTCGTCCGCGCGGCCGCCGTCCGGCCGGGAGGACGCGAAGCCGCCGGCCTCGAACCGGGTGCGCAGCGCCGTGCGCTGGATCTTGCCGATCTCCGTCTTGGGAATCTCCGCCCGCTCCACCGCGAGGATGTGCCGGGGGTTGACCCCGACCCGGTCGAGCACCGCCTGACGGACCCGGCGGGCCGCCTCCTGCTGGCCGGCCGTCCCGCGCGGGCAGAAGAAGACGGCCAGCTCGTCGGTGGCGGCCGAAGCGGTCCGCACCGCCACGGCGGCGGTGAAGGACGGCTCCACGCAGTCCAGTTCGTCGACCACCGACTCGATCTCGTGGCTGTGGTAGTTGACGCCGTTGAGGATGACGACGTCCTTGGCGCGGCCGGTCAGGGTCAGTCGGCCGTCCCTGATCCGCCCGAGGTCGCCGGTGTCGAACCAGCCGTCAGGGGTGAAGGCGGCGGCGTTCTGCTCCGGCGCCGCGAAGTAGCCGGTGGTCACCGTCGCCCCGCGCACCTGGAGCCGGCCGATCTCGCCCTCGGACAGCACCCGCGGTTCGCCACCGGTGCCGCCCGCGATCCGCACCGCGGTCCCCGGCAGCGGCGACCCGACTTCCACGAACGCGTCGTCGTCCGAGGCCGTGTCCAGCCCGAAGCGGTCGGAGTAGACCATCGCGGAGGAGGTCTCCGACATGCCCCAGGCCGGCCGCATCGCCGTCCCGGGCAGGCCGAAGGGGGCCAGCAGCCGCAGCCAGCGGCGGGCCACCCGGCTGACGATCGCCTCGCCCGCGTTCATGACGAACCGCAGTGCCGACAGGTCCCACCCGGCGCCGCGCCGCTCCAGCTCGGCGGCGCGGTCGTTGACCAGGCCGAAGGCGAAGTTGGGCGCCCATGTGCTGGTGGCGCGGAAGCGGTGGGCCAGGTCCAGCCAGCGCAGCGGGTCCTGGAGGACCCAGCGGGTGGGCGCGTGCACCTGGCGGCAGCCGAGGAAGACGTCCCGCAGATGGAACATCACCACGCCGCCGACGTGGTCGAGCGGCAGCCAGTTGACCGACACGTCGTCGTGCCGCAATCCGTTGGCCGCGCAGGTGGCGGCGCAGCGGGCCAGGATGTTGCGGTGCCTGAGCACCACGGCCTTCGGCCGTCCGGTGCTGCCCGAGGTGAGCATGAACAGGGCGGGGTCGTCCGGCGCCGCCGGGTGCGGCTGCGCAGGGTGCGCCGCCGCCGCGACCGCGTCGGCTCCCGCCGCGCGCAGCTCCGGCCAGCCGTCCGCGGCGGCCTCCCGCAGTTCGGCGAGCCGTCCCCCCGCGGTGAGCACCAGCGGCTGCCCGAGCAGATCCCAGGCGCCGCGCAGCCGTTCGGTGGCCGCGTCGCGGACGCGGTAGTCGGCGGGCACGGCGAGCGGCACGGCGATCTGCCCGCCGAGCAGGCACGCCCACAACGCGGTGACGAAGTCGGTGTGGTCGTCGAGCTGCAGGATCACCCGGTCCCCGGGGCCGAGCCCCAGCTCCCGCAGCCCGGACAGCGCGCGCAGCGCCCTGTCCCGCAGCTCGCGGTACGACAGCCGGGTCTGCCCGCCGTCCTCCCGCAGCAGTACCAGGTCGCCGGTCGCCGACCCGGCGGCCCGCAGCAGGGTGTCCACGAGCGTGCGGTCGGCGATCACCGGGGCGGGCCCGCCGTCGGCCAACGCGACGGGGGCATCGGCCGCGGGTGCGCCCGCGCCGCCCTGGCCGGGCGGCCCGTCGTGGGCACCGGGCGCCGCGGAATCGGGGCGTCCGGGCGCCGGGCCGCTGTCCGCGGCCCCGGCGCCGTGCGGGCCGGGCACCGGGACGCGTGCGAGCGGCGCAGGCACGGCGGCGGTGGGCAGCACCGCGATCCGCGCACCCGGGTGGGCGTCAAGGAGCCGGGCCTCCTGCCGGGCGGCCTCCGCCGGGTCCGCGACCGGCAGCCGCAGCAGCTCGGAGACGTCGACGTGCCCGTCGGGGGTCAGCGGCAGGCGGGAGACGGGGACGACGGACCCCGGCGCGGGCAGCCGGGCGGCGAGCCCGGCGAGGTCGACGGGACCTGCCGGGACGACGTAGGCGAGCAGCTCCGGTTCGCCGTCCGGCGGGTCCGCGCGCCTTCGCGGCACCACCGCCGCGTCCGCCAGGGCGGGCGCCGCCCGCAGCAGCTCCTCCTCGACGTCGGCCGGGCGGACCGTGCGCCCGGCCAGGCACACCGTGTCGGGCACGCGCTCGTCGGAGCCGACGGCGTTCAGCACCTCCACGGTGCCGTCCGGCCGTACCAGCCCGCGCTGCCCGGTGCGGTCGCCCTCCGGTGTCCACAGGTCGCCGGGGACACCCTCGGGCGGCACCAGGCCCGCGGGTCCGCGCACCAGCAGGGACCCGCCGCGCCGCATCCGCTCCAGCAGCGCCTGCTCCTCCCGCTCCGGGCGCAGGGGCAGCGCCTCCAGCGCGGTCGCCGGGGCGTCGACCGCGGCCGCCAGCAGGGAGCGGTAGTGGGCCACGATCCTTTCCGCGGTGGGGTGGTCGAACAGGTCGGTGTCGTAGACGAGCGAGCCCCTGAGGCGGTCGGGGTGCTCCCAGACGTGCAGTTCGAGGTCGAAGCGGGTGGACTCCTCCTCGTCGTCCACCCGTTCGACGTCGAGGCCGCCGAGTTCGAGCTGCTGGTCCGCGAAGTTCTGCAGCGCGAACAGCACCTGGAACAGCGGGTTGCCGCCGGCGTCGCCCCCCGCGCCGACCGCGCGCACGATGCCGTCGACCGGGGTGTCCTGATGGGCCAGGACGTCCAGCGACGCGGCGCGGACCCGGGCCAGCAGCGTGGTGAACGGCAGGTCGCCGGAGACGTCGACCCGCACCGGCAGGGTGTTGACGAACAGGCCCATGAGCGCGGTGAGCTGCTCGTTGTCCCGGTTGGCCAGCAGGGTTGCGACGATGATCCGCTCGCCGGCGCCGTAGCGGTGCAGCAGGGCGTTCCACACGGCCAGCAGCGTCATGTGCAGGGACGCGCCGTTGCGCCGGGCCAGCTCCCGCACCCCGCGGTACGTCCCGGGCGGCAGTTCGAAGTCGACCCTGGCCCCCTGGAAGGTGGGGCGCTCGGGCCGCGGCCGGTCGGCCGGCAGGGTGATCCGCCGCGGCCGGGCGCCCAGCGCCTCGCGCCAGTGCTCCAGCCGGGCGTCCAGTGTCCCGGCGGTCAGGGTGGCGCGCTGCCATTCGGCGTAGTCGGCGTACTGGATCGGCAGGTCGGGCAGCAGGTCGGGTGTCCCGTCGCGGTCCGCCCGGTAGAAGGCGTCGAGCTCGCGGACCAGCAGGCCGAGCGACCAGCCGTCGGTGGCGATGTGGTGCACGCAGAAGACCAGGAGGTGGTCGTCGGCGGCCAGACGCAGCAGCCGGGCCCTGAGCGGCGGCGCGGAGGTGAGGTCGAACGGTTCGCGGACGACCTCGCGCACGCTCGCCCGTACCCGCGGGTCGGCGGTGGCGGCTTGCGCGGGCGGCGGCCCGTCGAGCACGTGCACCTCCAGCGCCACCGGGAGCCTGTCGTGCACGAACTGGCTCAGCGAGCCGCCGGGACCTGCCGCGTACGTGGTGCGCAGGATCTCCTGCCGCGCCACGACCCGGTCCAGCGCGCGCGAGAGCCGCGCCGCGTCCAGTACGCCCCGCAGGTGCAGCACGAGCGGCACGTTGTAGGTGGGATTGCCGGGGTAGAGCCGGTGGAAGAACCACATGCGTTCCTGGTCGTAGGAGGCCGGGAACTCCAGGGGAGCGGGCATGGGTCAGTCCTCCGCGACAGGCGTGGCGGCCCGGCGTGCGCTCCGGGTGATGACGGCGGTCGCGGGGCCGGAACCGCGGGACTGCTCGATCAGCCCCGCCAGCACCGCGACGGTGGGGGTGCCCGCGTCGAAGAAGGCGCGCACCGACAGCGGCACGCCCAGCTCCTCCCGGAGCCGGGTGATCAGCTGCATGGCCAGCAGCGACTCGCCGCCCAGGTCGAAGAAGTCGTCGTGCGCCCCGACCCGGTCGATTCCGAGGACGGTCGCCCAGGCCCGGGCCACCGTCCGCTCCAGGTCGCTGCGCGGCTCGGCGTACGGGGTGGCCAGGGCCGGCCGCACGTTGAAGGCCGAGCCGCCCCCGTACAGCCCGCCGCCGCCGGTTTCCGGTTCCGCGGCCGGGTCGGCCCGCGGGCCGCGTGGCGGGGCGGGGGCGTCGACGACCTTGAGGACGAGCGGACCGTCGCCGCCGCCCAGCGCGCCCAGCGCGCCGGCCAGGGCGCCCGCGCTCTCCCGGGACAGGACCTCCACGCTTGCCCCGGCCGCCTCCAGCTGCCGGACGCGCGCGCTGGGTTCCGCCGTGCCCTCCGGGGCCGCCCGGCGGGCGGTCAGCAGGGCGTGGTCGGCCTCGCGCAGCCGCTCGCCGCCCTCGGGATACACCCGGACCTGGTCGTATCCCGAGGCGCCGAGCAGGGCGTGCCACTCCTGCGGCGGCAGCAGCGGGGAGTGCTTGCGCAGGTCGTCGGCGAAATACCACCAGCCGGCGTAGAGGCCGGCGGTCATCAGCGAGGGCCGCCGCTGCTTGGCGGCCTCCAGCAGGAACAGCTGTCCTCCGTCGCCGAGCAGCGAGCGGACATGGGCCACGGTGGTGCGCAGGTCGGGCGTGGCGTGCAGCACGTTGAAGGCGAGCACCACGTCGAAGCCGCCGGGCGGGAAGCCCTGCGGTCCGGGGTCCGCGGAGATGTCGAGCACGCCGAACCGCATGAAGTCGACGTCCTTGTCCGCCGCGGTCCGCTGGCCGGCCAGCACGAAGGACCTGCCGAGGTCGGTGAAGTGGTATTCGACGCCGGGGACGCCCTTGAGCGCGTCCACCACGTCCCAGGTCAGGTAGCCGCGTCCGGCGCCGATCTCCAGCACCCGCAGCCGCCCGCCCTCGGCCTGCCGGGCGAGCCGGGCGACGGCCTGTGCGACGAGCCGGGTGTGCACGGCCACGTCGCTAGTGCCCACCTGCTGGTCCACCACGTCCTGCATGATGTCGGCGGAGCCGTCGGGCAGCAGCACCTGGTGGCCCTCCACCGCGCCGCTGAAGACCTGCGGATAGCTGGCGGCGCAGTGCCGCAGCAGGTCCAGCTCGTCGGCGCGCTCGGGATGCCGTGCCAGTACGGCCGCCTCCAGCGCGTCGATCCCGGGTTCCGCGCCCAGGTCGCGGGGTTCGCCGGGCCGCGCGCGGAAGGTCGGCCCCGCGCCCGCGTCGGCGGCCACGTGGCCGTCCTCGGCGAGCACGTTCAGCATCGCGTGCAGGAACGGCCGGTAGCCGGGCACCACACCGAGGACGGCGGCGATGGAGTCGGCGGCGGCGTCGCTGCCGTCCGCGGTGGGGACGCCCGCGTCGTGCAGGAACCGCAGGATGTGCCGCGCGCTGAGCGCGTCGAGGTCGCGCTGGAGGTCGGCGGGGGCGTGCCGCACCGGGATGCTGCCGCGCAGCAGCTCGTCGTCCTCGCGGAGCAGGGCCGCCTCGCGCACCGGGTCGACGTGCGAGGCGGCGGCGGGGCGGGCCGCCGACGGCTCGCCGCCGGGGTCGGTGACCAGCAGCCGGCTGCCGGTCGCGGCCAGTTCGAGGGCGCGGCCGAAGGCCGGGTCCCGCAGGCCGTCAGGGACCAGGTAGGTGCCCGGCCCGGCGGCGCGCCGGGGCGCGTTCACCCAGAAGCGGCGGCGCTGGAAGGCGTAGCCGGGCAGCGGCAGCCGGCGCCGCGGGCGCTCGTCGTAGGGCGCGTGGCGGCCGATCGTGCCGCCGGCCGTCCACACCGCGCCGAGCGCGGCCACCAGCGCCTCGGCGTCGCCGTAGCCGTCCCTCGGGTGCCGCGTCGCGGCGACGGCGGTGGCGTCCTGGCCGAGCTGGAAGCCGGCCAGCCGGGTCAGGCCGCGCCCGGGGCCGACCTCGACCAGGACCGGGCGGCGCGCGTCGTGCAGGGCGGTGAGGCCGTCGGCGAACCGGACCGTCTCCCGGGTGTGCCGGAGCCAGTACCCGGTGTCGGTGGCCTGCTCGGGGGTGAGCGGCGTGCCGGTGAGGTTGGAGATCAGCGGCGTCCGCGGCGCGTGCAGGGCCACCCGGCCCAGGGCCTCGGCGTACTGCGGGAGCATCGTCTCCAGGACCGAGGAGTGGACGGCGGTTGCCAGTTGCAGGCGCGAGTGGTCCACGCCCTCGGCGGTCAGCCGGCGCTCCAGCTCCTCGATCTCGTCCACCGGGCCGGACACCGTGCAGTGCTGCGGGCCGTTGACCGCCGCGATCCCCAGCCCGCCGGTCAGCCGGCCGCGCGCCTGCTCCTCGCCGAGCGGCACGCCGACGCTCGCGCCGCCGGCCAGCAGCATCAGCCGTTCGCGCTCGGCGACCAGCGGCAGGACGTCGTCGAGCGAGATGACCCCGGCCAGGCAGGACGCGGTGTATTCGCCGAGGCTGTGGCCGAGCAGCGCGGCCGGCCGTACGCCGTACGCCTCCAGTTGGCGGGCGACCGCGTAGCCGGTGGCGACGACGCCGGGGAAGCCGCCGCCGTCGCGGGCGATGTCGGCTCGCAGGTCCCGGCCGTGCCGTGCCATGACGGCGGCGCAGCGGTCCATCTCCGCGCGGAAGACCGGCTCCGAGCCGTACAGCCCGGTGCCCATGCCCGCGAACTGGGTGCCGCCGCCCGGGAACAGCAGGGCGACGGGCCGGGTGTCCTCGGCGTGCCCGGCGGTGCCCGCGCTGTCCCGCAGCGCGCGCACGGCCGAGCCGGTGTCGGCCGCGGCGACGGCGCGCCGGTACGCGAACTCCTCGCGTCCCGAGCGCAGGGTGTGGGCCACGTCCCGCAGGTCCAGCCAGGGCCGCTGCTCCAGGTGGTCGGCGAGCGCGGCAGCCGAGTCGGCCAGCGCCTGCGGCGACTTGGCGGACAGCGTCACCAGGTGGTGGCGCGGCTCGGCACCGGCGGTGGAGCCGGGGGAGCGGGGCGCCGCCCCGATCGCCGCCCGGGCCGGGGCCTCCTGGAGGACCGCGTGCGCGTTGGTGCCGCCGATGCCGAAGGAGCTGACCCCGGCGCGGCGCGGTTCGCCGGGGACGCGCGGCCACGGGGTGAGGTCGGCGGCGACGCGGAAGGGGCTGCCGTCGAGCGGGATCAGCGGGTTGGGGCGTTCGAAGTGCAGGCTGGGCGGTATGGCCTCGTGCTCCAGCGCGAGCACCGTCTTGATCACGCCGGCCACACCGGCGGCGGCGTCGAGATGCCCGATGTTGGTCTTGACCGAGCCGATCGCGCACCGGCCCGGACGGTCGGCGGTCCGCGGATCGGCGGCGAACGCGTCGAGCAGGGCCTGGAGTTCGATCGGATCGCCCACCGGCGTGCCCGTGCCGTGCGCCTCCACGTAGGAGATCGCGCCCGCCGCCACCCCGGCCGCGGCGTGCGCGGCGAGGATGACCTCGGTCTGGCCGGCCGCGCTGGGCGCGGTGTAGCCGGCCTTGCGGTCGCCGTCGTTGTTGATCGCGGACCCCTTGATCACGGCCCGGACCGTGTCGCCGTCGGCCAGCGCGTCCGCCAGCCGCTTCAGCACCAGGACGCCCACGCCGTCCCCGGGGAACATCCCGTCGGCGGCGGCGTCGAAGGAGCGGCAGCGCCCGTCGGGGGAGAGCGGGCCGTCGGGCATGTGGTGGTAGCCCGTCCTGGGCGACGGGTTGAGCGAGGCGCCGCCGGTCAGCGCGACGTCGCAGCTGTGGTCCAGCAGGTCGCGGCACGCCAGGTGCAGCGCCACCAGCGAGGTGGAGCAGGCGGTGGCGACGCTGATGCCTGGGCCGGTCAGCCCCAGCGCGTAGCAGACCCGGGTGGCGAAGGAGCTGGGGGAGTTGGCCGAGAGGGCGGGCAGTTGCGCCATCGAGTGCGGGGCGTCGGCGATATGCGGGTACACCTGCTCCAGGAAGTAGCGGCTCTGGCCGGCGCCCGCGTACACCCCGACCAGGCCGGGGTAGTCGCGCGGGGCGCAACCGGCCTGCTGGAGCGCGTGGTAGGCGCATTCGAGGAACAACCGCTGCTGCGGGTCGAGCAGTTCGGCCTCAGTGGGCCGGAAGCCGAAGAAGTCCGCGTCGAACAGGTCGATGCCCTCCACCGCGGCCTCGACCTTCACCAGTCCGGGATCGGCCAGCTCGCGCGGGTCGTTGCCGGCCGCGACGAACTCCTCGTCGGTGAAGCGTGTGGTGCCCTCCCGGCCGGCCGCGAGGGCGGCCCAGAAGTCGTCGAGGGTGGACGACCCGGGGAAGCGCCCGGCCATGCCGACGATGGCGATGTCGAGTTCCAAGTCGTAGTCCGGTCCCGGATCGGGTACGGCGGCGGGGGCGGTGGGCTCGGACATGGCGGGTGTCCCTTCCTGGCG
>NZ_JAJSYW010000029.1:0-10598 GCF_036815005.1 Streptomyces sp. IBSBF 2435
GTGGGTATGTTTATATGAGAGTGGGGGTGGGCCGACAGAGGCACTGCCGGCCCACCCGCACCATGGTTGCGCAACCACACCAGGAACGGAACCCCGCATCCGAGGGGGCGGGCCGGCGGCCGGCTACTCCTGGGTCGGACCGAGATCCGGGGTGTCGCGCAGATCGACGCCGGCGTCCGCGGTGGCGTGCAGTTCGAGCACGACGATCTCGTTGGCTCCGGCCCGCAGTACCGGCCCCGGCACATAGAGCCGCCGCTGCGGGCCGCGCGACCAGTAGCGGCCCAGGGGGAAGCCGTTGATCCAGGCGCTGCCCTTCGTCCATCCCGCGAGATCGAGGAAGGTGTCGGCGGGCTCCTCCACGGTGAAGGCGCCGCGGTAGAAGGCGGGGCCGACCGGGGCGGCCTGCGTGGGGCGGTAGGCCGGCGCGCCCGGGTCAGCGAGGCCGATCGGGCGGCTGGTCCACTCGCCGAGCGGCTCGCCGTTCAGCCGCGCCTCGCCGAGCAGGCCCTTGCGGTCGGCGATGCCGGGGCCGTAGTTGACCCGCCCCTGGTTCTCGACCAGCACCTCCAGCCGCGCGCCCGCGGACGGCACGGTGAAGGTCAGCACCCGGTGGTCGCTCTCCCGCTCCAGGACGCCGACCGGCTGCCCGTCGACGAAGACCTGGGCCCGGTCGCGGACACCGTCGAGCCGCAGGTGGGCCGGCCCCGCGGCGGGCAGCCGGGCGGCGTAGAGGACGAAGCCGAAGTCCTGCCCCAGTTCCTCCATGGCCAGCGGGCGCGGTCCTGCCACCGCCTCGCCCAGCCGGTCGGCGCAGGCCAGCAGCGACGCGCTCTCCCCCAGCCGGATGCCGGGCACGTTCAGCTTCCTGGACGGTTCGGGGGCCGGGGCGTCGGGGACGGGCGCGTGGCGGGCGATGACCTCGCGGAAGGCGGCGTATTTCGGCGTGGGGTCGCCGGACTCGTCGAGCGGCGCGTCGTAGTCGTAGGAGGTGACGGTCGGGCGGTAGGTGTGCTTGCGGTTCGCGCCGTTGGTGAAGCCGAAGTTGGTGCCGCCGTGGAACATGTAGAGGTTCACGCTGGCTCCCGCGGTCAGCACCGCGTCCAGTTCCGCCGCGGCGTCGGCGGCGCTGCGGACGGTGCGGGCGGCGCCCCAGCGGTCGAACCAGCCGCTCCAGAACTCGGTGACCATCAGCGGCCCCTGCGGCTGGTGGGCGCGCAGCGCGGCGAGGTGCACCGCGGCGCCGGTGTCGAAGTTCACGGTGGCCAGCACCCCGGGGATGCTGCCGCGGGCCAGGTCAGCCGGCTGGTCGCAGGTGAACAGCGGGACGTCGACGCCGTGCCCGCGCAGCAGCCCGGCCAGGTGCGTCAGATAGTCCTGGTCGTCGCCATGGGCGCCGTACTCGTTCTCGACCTGCACCGCGAGCACCGGTCCGCCGCGGGTGGCCAGATACGGCGTCAGGCACGGCAGCAGGGCGCCGAACCAGGCGTCCACCGCGTCCAGATAGCGCGGGTCGGTGCTGCGCAGCCGGATCCCTGGCTCGGCCAGCAGCCAGGACGGCAGCCCGCCGCCCTCCCATTCCGCGCAGATGTACGGTCCCGGGCGCAGCAGCACGTGCAGGCCCTGCTCCGCCGCCAGGTCCAGGAAGCGCGGCAGGTCGAGGCCGCCGTCCATCCGCGTCGCGCCGGGGGCGGGCTGGTGGAGATTCCACGGGATGTAGGTCTCGACGGTGTTCAGGCCCAGATGCCGCGCCTTCGCCAGCCGGTCCGCCCACTGCCCGGGATGCACCCGGAAGTAGTGCAGCCCGCCGGACAGGATGCGGAACGGCTCGCCGTCGAGGAGGAAGCCGTCGGGGTCGATCCGCAGTTCGGGCATGGGGGATCGCCTGCTCTTTCCGGGTCGGCGCCGGAGGCGGCCGGGGAGATGTTTGCGTAACCATCAACGGCTGCGAGTCTGCCCAGCCGGTGAGCGGCATGTCAAGGCGCCGCCCGGCGGCCCGCGGGCGCGTACGGCGATACGCCGTCAGGAACGCCCGGACGGCTCGGCGGTGCTGCCGCGCAGGACCAGCCGGGTCGGCACCAGCGTGGTGCCGGTCTCCTCCCGGTCGTTGCGGATCTGCCGCAGCACGCCCTCCACACAGCGCCGTCCGACCTCGGAGAAGTCCTGGTGGACGGTGGTGAGCGGCGGGATGAAGGACGACGCCTCCGGAATGTCGTCGAAGCCGACGACACTGACGTCCTGTGGCACGCGGCGGCCCCGCTCGGACAGCGCGCGCAGCAGGCCGAGCGCCATCTGGTCGTTGGCGGCGAAGGCGGCGGTGCAGTCCCGGTCGGCGGCCAGCCGCAGCCCCGCCCGGTAGCCGGACTCGGCGGACCAGTCGCCGCGCAGCGGCTCCGAGGCCGCGCGGCCGCGTTCCCGCAGGACCGCGCGCCACGCCTCCACCCGGCGCTCGGCCGAGTAGGAGTCGGCCGGACCCGCGATGTGCCGCACCGTGTGGTGCCCGAGGGCGAGCAGGTGCTCCACCGCCGTCCTGGCGCCGCCGACCTGGTCGGTGTCGACCACGCAGTAGCGGTCGCCGGCGTTGGAGTCGACGACGACGACATGCGCGCGCGGCGGCAGCGTCACGGTGGCGGCGTCCAGCAGGTGTGCCTCCATGAGGATGACGATGCCGTCCACGGCCAGTTCGCCCAGCCGGGTGAACGCCCCGCGCAGGCTGTCCTGGGTGGGCACGGCCACCGGCAGCAGCGTGATCGCGTAGCCCTCGGCCGCCGCGGAGGTCGCGATCGCCTCCAGCGTGCGGGTGTTGCCGGTGGTGGACAGGTTGAACATGATCACGCCGATGGTGTGGAAACGGCCGCTCTTGAGCGCCCGGGCGGCACTGTTGGGCCGGTAGCCCAGCTCCTTCATCGCGGCGAGCACCTGCTGCCGGGTGGACTCCACCACGCCGGGGAAGCCGTTGGACACCCGGGAGACGGTCTGCGCGGACACACCGGCGAGCCGGGCCACGTCGGCCATCGACGCCCCGCGCCGGCGCGGGGCCGAGGAGGGCTGCGCACCCCCGCCGCCTGCCGTGCCGGCCGTACCGCTCTTCTCCACGCTGCTGCTCGCACCTCGTACGGGATCGACCTACGTGCCGGCGCCGGCACGTGGACAAGACAGTCTAGGGCCTGCCGGTCCGGATCTTCGCGGCGCCGCGGCCTCGCCGGGGGATGCGTGCGCGGACCCTTGACGGGCCCGGCCGGCCGGGCAACACTCCCCTCACAGCACGGATGTTTACGCAATCATCCACGAGTGAGCGAGCACTCCCCCACCCTTCCTCTCCCTGCGAGGTCGCCATGCTCCTCTTGTCCGGCACGTCGTCATGGACGGCGCGTGCGCGTCAGCGATGGCTCTGGTGCCTCTGCGCCGCCATGGCGGCACTGCTGCCGGCCGTCGCCGCACCGTCCGCGCACGCCGCCGCCACGAGCACCTTCACGCCCGGGGCCGCGTGGCAGGACAGCTCGGGCACGCCCCTCCAGCTGCACGGCCTGGGCATCGTCAAGTCCGGCTCGACCTGGTACGGCTTCGGCGAGAACAAGGCCGGCGAATCGTCCTCGAACGCCGCCTTCCAGTCCATCACCTGCTACAGCTCGTCCGACCTGTCGCACTGGGCCCGCCAGGCCGACGCCCTCACCCGCCAGGGCAGCGGGGACCTCGGCCCCAACCGTGTCGTGGAGCGCCCCAAGGTCATCTACAACGCCACGACGCACACCTATGTGATGTACCTGCACATCGACAGCAGCAGCTACGGCGAGGCCAAGGTCGGCGTGGCCACCAGCGCCACGCCCTGCGGCCCGTACACGTACCGGAGCAGCTTCCAGCCGCTGGGCTTCCAGAGCCGTGACATCGGGCTGTTCCAGGACAGCGACGGGTCGGCGTACCTGCTGACCGAGGACCGGGCCAACGGCCTGCGCGTCGACCGGCTGTCGGCCGACTACCTGTCGGTCACCGCCACCGTGCAGACGCTCCCCGACTACGAGGCGCTCGCCATGGTCAAGGCGAACGGCCGCTACTACGTCTTCGGCTCCTCGCTGTCCGGCTGGTCCACCAACGACAACGTCTACGCAACCGCCACTTCGCTGACGGGCCCCTGGTCCGCCTTCCGGCCCTTCACCCCCGCCGGCACCCACACGTACAACAGCCAGACCGCCAACGTGATCCCGGTGCAGGGCGCCTCCGGCACGGCGTACGTCTTCGCGGCGGACCGCTGGACCACCGGCGACCTCGGCTCCTCACCGATGGTCTGGCTGCCGCTGGCCCTCAGCGGCGCCACCGCCGAGGCCGGCTGGCAGAATTCCTGGACCCTTGACGTCACGGCGGGCACCTGGACCGGCACCAGCAACCCGGCGGACGGCACCCGCCGCCTGACCTCCGCGGGCAGCGGCAAGGTGCTCGACGCCGTGGGCCAGGCCACCGCGGACGGCACCGCGGTGGACCAGTGGAGCGCGAACGGCCAGCAGAACCAGCAGTGGACACTGCACAGGACCGGCGACAACGTCTACACCGTCACCGGCGCGGGCAGCGGCAAGTGCCTGGAGACCCCGGACGGGTCCGCCGACACCGGCACCCGGCTGGACATCTGGACCTGCAACGGCGGCAGCAACCAGAAGTGGGCCCTCCAGGCCACCGGCAACTACACCTCCGCGTCCGGCGCCGGCTACGTCCTGGTGAATCTCACCAGCGGCCTGCTCGCCGACGTCGTCAGCGCGTCCACCGCCGACGGCGCGCTGGTCGAGCAGTGGAGCGCGACGGGCGGCGCCAACCAGACCTGGACACTGGGCTGAACGGCGCCCGCCGCGGGCACCGCCCGGGGCCGGTGCCCGCCGCGTAGGACGCAAGGATCGGGCGCGGCCCGGAGGGGGCCGCGCCCGATCAGGGGGTGTCGCGGGGTGTCAGACGCTCCCGACGCCGTTCGCGTAGCCCTTCATGTTGAAGGTGCCGAAGCCGTTCTGGACGGGGTCGCCGGCGTTGTTGATGCAGTGCAGGATGCCGCCGCCTCCCGCGCCGTTGAGGCAGACCGTCATCAGGTCGGTGAAGACGACGCCGGGGGTGTCGGGGACCTCGTAGGCGCGGTCGGTGTAGATGTTCGCCTCCAGGTTGAAGAAGCAGTAGCTGCCCAGCCCCCAGGCGTGGTGGTCGGTGACCCGGTCGCCGACCTTGTAAGCCGCGTAGCCGTTGGAGGCGCCGTGGACCCAGGCGGCCTGGGTGGGGACGTCGTAGGGGTGCTCGTTCTGGAAGAAGTACGTGCGGCCGTGGTTGCCGTTCCAGAGCACCTCGTACTTCTGGTAGTGCTCCACCGCCAGGGCGTAGGCGGTGACGTGGTCGCCGTTGACGAGGAAGCCGGTGTCGGCCGGGTTGACCGACCATCCGACGGTGCCGTCGTCGCCGTGGTCGGCGCGCCAGAGCCAGATGTTGTCGCAGATCACGTCGTTGCTGTCGAGCTGGACGCTGACGGTCGCGCCGCCGGGCAGCGCGCCACCGATACGGGCGTAGACGTCGAAGAGCGCGGTGGGGTCGGCGGTGTGCCTGATCCGGCTGGGGCCGTGGCCGACCCGGAGCAGTACGGGGGTGCGGGCCGAGGCGGCCTCCAGGAGCACGCCGGCGACGGTGACGCCGCCGACGTCGGCGACCTCGATCAGGGAATTGCCGTGCGTGGACTGGAGGGTGGCCAGGCCCAGCCCGAGGATGACGGTGCCGGGGCGGGTCACCCGCAGCGGCGAGGACAGCGGGT
Organism: Streptomyces sp. IBSBF 2435; assembly: GCF_036815005.1. Taxonomy (NCBI): domain Bacteria; kingdom Bacillati; phylum Actinomycetota; class Actinomycetes; order Kitasatosporales; family Streptomycetaceae; genus Streptomyces; species Streptomyces sp. IBSBF 2435. Next base: position 5,768 of record NZ_JAJSYW010000029.1, read on the forward strand.
GGATGCCCGGGGTGAACAGGACGTGCCGGCCGCGGGCGAGTGCCCGGTTGATCTCCGTGGCGGAGTCGCCGGGCTTGGCAACGTGGAAGCGGGACAGCGCGATGCTGTGTCCCTCGGCCCGCCGGTGGGCCCAGGTGGTGCCGACGCTGTCGCGGCGGAGCGCGGGCACGAAGACGCTGTAGGAGCCGTGCCGGTCCACGGTCAGGAAGGGCTTCTCCCGGACGACCGGGGTCCGGTCGACCACCGTGAAGGGCGGGGTGGGGAAGCTCTGGGCGGGGGCGCCCTGGGTGCCGACGAAGACCATGTTCCAGTTGGAGCCGGTCCAGCTGCCGAAGGTGTCGTTGCGGGACAGCCACTGCTGCTGCGAGCCGGACTCGACCTGGCCGTCCACCACGCTGTCGGCCAGGAAGCCGCCGCTGGACCACTGGTTGCCGGGCGGGCTCGGCCACAGGGTCATGTTGCCCTTGACGTGGACGCGGCGCATCGGGCCGGCCTGGGCGACGGCCCAGCGCTCCAGCCCGTCCGGCGGCACGATGCTCAGGTTCTCCGCGGCACGCCAGAAGTTCTGTGTGCCGTTGCCCTCCAGCCACTGGGCGTCGACCGTGACGTGCCCGTTGATCACGACGTCGTCGGGGCTGTCGCCGAGCCCGAGCACATGGGTGTAGAAGCCGACGTTGACGTCGACGTGGTAGGTGCCCGGCTTGAAGGCCAGCGCGTACCGCTCCGTGCCGAACTGGTTGGACTGCTGGGTGGCGAAGACGGCGTCGACCTTCGCCTGGATCGCCGCGTCGCCCATGGACGGGTCGAAGACGAGGACGTTCGGCCCCAGGCCGGCGTCCCGGTGTGCGGGCGAGGAGGCGACGGCTGACCCGGTGGAGATACCGCCGGCCAGCGGCACCGCGGCGGCGGCGACTGCTGCCCCGCGGAGCATGGTGCGGCGAGTGGGAATGACGGTCACGGCTCTCCCTGGAGTGGTGGGTGGGGAGGAGATGTGCGGCTGGTCCTGGGCCGCGTGAGAGCGCTCTCAGAGACGGAGTGAATCATCGTGCCCATGCAGCGTCAATACGGGCGACGGTCATAACTCGGTTGGGCGCGAAGGGCGGACGGTCCGGACACGGCGGTGCCGCCGGGGCGGCTTGCGCGCCCGGCGGCACCGTCGTCGTGGGAGCAAGCCCGGATCACGAGGTCCAGATCTGGACCTCGGAGATCTGGCCGGCCGGCCAGCCCGTGTTGGCCGTGATGTTCACCCGGAAGTAGCGCTGGGTGGTCGCAGGGAAGGTGAGGGTCACCGTGTTGCCCGTGGCCGGATCGAAGGTCCGGGCGGCCGACGCCAGCACGGTGGTGAACGCACTGTTGTCGGTGCTGCCCTGGACGGACAGCGTCTGGGTGCGCGCGCCCCAGCCCGCGGGGAGCTGCAGGACGATCCGGCCGGCGCTGCGCGCCGCGCCGAGGTCCACCTGCACCCACTGCGGGAAGGCGCTGTTGGCGCTCTCCCAGTAGGTGTCCTGGTTGCCGTCCGTCACGTTCGACGCGCTGTACGTCTGGTTGACGCTGGCCGCGCTCGCGGACTTGCCCGCCGCCAGGTTTGTGTTGGCGGGGGCGCCGGCGGCGAAGGCGAGGGAGTTGAGGTTCCATCCGCCGTTGTCCTGGTTCAGCGTCAGGACCTGCTGCCCGGCGGGGAGGGTGACGGTGGCGGTGGCCGTGCCCCAGGTCTGCCAGTCGCCGGTGGCGGGTACGGTGACCGCGCCGCTCAGGTTGGCGCCGGCGGCGTTGGACAGGTGCAGCGCGCCGCTGACGGCGGCGGGGGCGGCGACGCGCAGGTTCAGCGAGTAGGTCCCGGCCGTGGCCACGTTGACGGTGTAGCGGAACCACTGGCCGCCCGTGGTCCAGCCGAGGTTGTAGCCGCCGCCGGTGTCCGAGGTCGCCTCCAGGTCGACGCCGTCGGAGCGGTAGGAGTTGGCATTGCCGTTGACCGAGGTGACGTTGTAGGCGACGCCCTGGCCGCCGGTGTCGTAGTTCTCCGCCTGCACGGTGCCGGGGACGGCGGCGGGGGTGCCGCCGTACGGGGCCTCGGGCGTCGTGGTGCCCTGCCAGCTGTTGTTGCTCAGCGTGGCGGTGAAGCCGCTGGAGTTGTTGACGTACGCGGTGTTGCCCGGCTTGAGTCCGGTCAGGGTGTTGCCGGTGATCGTGGCGGAGCCGGTGGGCGCGGGGTAGAACGGCGGTGAGATGGCGACGCCGTTGCGGCCCGGGTTGGTGATGGTGGTGTTCTGCAGCTGGGTGTTGGTCGAGGTGGAGAAGCCGACGGCGTCGTAGAGCGAGTTGGCGACGGTGTTGCCGGTGGCGGTGACATGGTCGACCGTGCCGGTGTTCTGGCCGTCGCCGCCGTTGCCGATGTGCAGGGCGGGCTGGCCCTGGCTGTAGGCGTTGCCGCCGGACCTGACCACGACGTTGTCCGACACGGTCGCGGAGAGCAGGTCGCTGCCGTTGACGCCGAACCGGCCGGCCCCCAGGCCGATGTAGCGGGCGGTGTCGCTGATGTAGTTGCCGCTGACCAGGTGGCCGCTGCCGCCGTAGATCCCGATGCCCTTGCCGCCCCACGGTGCGATCGTGGTGTTGTGGGTGAAGGTGATGTTCGTCATCGGGTTGTAGTACGTCTTCGAACCGTCGCCGTTGGTGTTGTAGTTGACCGAGTTGATGGCCATGGCGTCGTCGCCGGTGCCGCGGACGAAGTTGTTGGTCGCGGTGAGGTTGTTACCGGATGTCGCGTTGAGCGAGACGTTGTTGAGGTTGATCCCGTCGGCCCAGATCGACGTCAGACGGCTGTTCTTGACCGTTCCGCCGGTACCGGAGGCCCAGAAGCCGGACATGGTGTGCTGGGTCCAGATGCCGCTGGCCACCCAGTTGGTGCCGGTGGTGTCCATCGCGCCGCCGTCACCGCCGATGGTGCTGCGGCTGACCGCGTTGGCGTCGATGTGGAAGTCCTGGACGGTGCACGAGGTCACCTGGAACAGCGCGCCCAGCGGGGTGCTGTTGGGCACCGGCACATCGCGGTAGACGGTGCTGTACCACTGCCCGGCCCCGGCGATCGTGATGCCCGTGGCGGTCAGCCCCGACGTGCCCTTCACGTAGAAGGTGCCCTGCGGGATCCACAGGATCTTGCCCTGCGACTGCGCCTGGCCGATGCAGTTCTGGATGGCCGCGCGGCTGTCGGCCGACGCGCTGTCGGCCGCGCCGTTGGTGGGCGTGTTGTCCGCCACCGCGCCGCAGCTGGTGATGGAGATCGAGTTCGCGGGCTGCGGGAGCGGCGCCGGCGGGTTCTCCACGTCTACGACGTCGACGTCGTAGAAGGCCGCGGTGTTCGCCGAGTCCTTCACCAGGGAGAAGGTGCTGCCCGCAGCGATCGGCGCGCCGGTGACGAAGGCGTGCGACTCGTCGAAGAACACCCGCGGGCTGCCGTCCGCCGGGTTCTGGTTGTCGCTGGTGTTGTAGTTGTTGTTGCCCTCGTAGACCCAGGTCTGCTTGGAGTTGAGGTTCAGCGCCTGCCGGAATGTCCCGTTGACGTACAGGTCGAGCGTCCCGGTGATCCCGCCGCCCGACGCCGAGTCGGGGATGCTGGCCCGGATGTTGAGGTAGCTGATCGGCTGCCCGGTGGCGTTGGTCCACTGCACGGACTGCCCGGTGCCGGCGAGGTGGGCGTACGCGTGCCCGGACGCCTCAAGTGTCGCGCTCGAGAACTGCGTCGTCGGCGCCGCGGTCAGCGACACCGCCGTGGCGCCCCCGCCCAGGGCACCCGCCTCGGCCTCATAGCTGGTGAACGGCGTCGTGGCACCCGCCGCGGCTGCCGCGGCCGGGGCCGCGGCGGGCGACGGCGCACGGACGGCCTGCGCGGTGCGCGCGGCCTGTCCGGTGTGCGGTGCGGCGGCGCCGGCCGGCGCGGCCGGCGTCCACGCCACACCGGTCACGGCGGCCAGGGCGACCACGGCCGCCGCCGCACGGCGCCGGACGGAGTCCAGGCGCATACCTCTTGAGAGCCCTTGCATCGGGTGCTCCTCGGGAATCGGAAAGGCCTCGGCGCCCGCCGGGGCCCGCACACAGCTCGGCACCCCCGCACCGCCGGCGGCCTGGCGGCCCCCACGTGCGGTGCCGGGACCGGTGATCTTTTCGCGGCTCCGCGACACTGACATGCCGTCAGGCACCGTGCCCGGCTTGAATCACGCACACCGTACAGAGCACCGCAGGGGCCCACAAGGCTCCAGACACAAGATATGAACGGAATCGAGGAAAACTCGCGCAACCCGCTGGAAGAATCGTGGCACAAGTGGTCACATACGTGAGCGGGCAGCACGGACCGCGTGACCGGCACCGCGCGGGCCCCGCCCGGCACGGTGGCCGCAGGAGCAGGTCACGCCGATCGCGTCATCGCGGGTCGTACGGAAGAGCCGGCCCGCCTGACGGGAAGGCAGCCCGGTTACCCGTTTGCGGGGATGCGGCGGGACATATGCGCCATGAGTCGGCCGGCCGCTGATCGGAACACCGAATGGCGGTCGCTGACAGCGGGCGGGATCCGAAAGCCGAGAGGCGAGGCCACCGCGTGGTGTGCAGGTAATTCCGGCCACCGGAATCCGAAAGGCCGATCCGTCCGCCAGGGCCGAAGCGCGGAATAGCGCGGGGGCAGGTGCCCATTCGGGCCGGGAAGCCGGGAAGCCGGTGAGAGCGGACGGGGTCGGCCGGAATTCGTCCGGCATGGCTCAGACGGGATCGGGGGGGGGGGGGGGGGGGGGGGGGCCCCCCCCGCCAAAAACAAAAACCCCCCCCCCCCCCCCCCCGGCGG